>NZ_JAYGHC010000081.1:0-7381 GCF_034932285.1 Cronbergia sp. UHCC 0137 | reverse complement strand
TTTATGGTTGTTACTACTTCTCCAACTGAACCAATTCTCTCTCCTGACACTGCGATTTCTTCCCTAGATGCAGAGGATAATCAAATTAGATATTATGCTGCTTGGTGGTTAGGAAAACATCAAATTCAATCAGCTTGTGCAGTCCTTTGTCAACAACTCCAAGATGTGCGTTATCGGACAGTCCAAGGTGGCTATCCCTTACGTCGTCAAGTTGCTCGCGCTTTAGGACAACTCAAAAATATTGAAGCAGTACCAGCCCTCATCAATGCCCTAAACTGTGATGAAGATGAGCAATTTCGGGAAGTTGTCATTGAGGCATTGGGAAAAATTGGTGATGCTAGAGCCAATTCTCCCCTCTTACAACTTTTACAATCTGGTACATCTCAACCCTACGAAGCCTTAATAGAAGCCCTGGGAGAATTGCGAGTAATAGAAGCACGTCCACTTATTGAGCCATTTTTAAAACATTCCTCAGAAAGAGTCCAATGTGCTGCGGCGCGTTATCTTTATCTCATCACCCAAAAACCAGAATATCTCGAACGAATTATTCAAAATCTTAATCACGAAAATCTCTATTTACGTTGGGCTGCGGCCTTTGATTTAGGAGCAATTGGTCATATAGAAGCAGCAGAAGCGATCGTGCAAGCAAAAGTTGGTAATAGCCTTAAACTATTAAACCTAAAACGGATTTTAGAAATAGTATTAGAAAGCGATATATCAGAAATAGAAAAACAACAATCAACGCAAAACCTATTTCAAATCATTGATCAACTATTAATCCAACTTTAATAACTCTTCTTCCTCTCTCTGCGACTCTGCGCCTCTGCGTGAGAAAAAAATTAATTTACCTAAAATCACCAATTATGAACACAAAAGTAGAATCTCTAATTGCGGATTATCAAACTTGTACAGATCAGAATGAACAAGCAAAAATTATCAGCATTCTCGCTGATCTTGGCGATGATCTCGCTCTAGATTTATTAGTAGATGTAGTAGGTGTAGAAATTGCCAATCATTGTCAAGGAAATGTACGCCGAGTGGCAGCTAGGGGCTTAGAAAAGATGGTGATTTCCACTACGGATTCCGAAAAAAGACAAAGAGGAATTGATAAGCTATCTTGGGCTTTATCAAATGCTGAAGATTGGGCATTGCGTTATGCGGCTGCGGTTTCTTTGGGAGCAGTTGCGACAGTGGAAATCAATACTATCCTTTATCAAGCTATGATGCAAGAATCAGACCGAGTTGTTAAAGAACGGATTCAGATGATTTTGAATAATTGTCTGATAGTGTAGCGTGGCGCAAGCCATATCAGGATATCCAGGATTAAAGGATTTACAGGATAAAAACAGGGATTCCATTACTAATTATCAATTTTCTACAAATGTTCATTATTATTTACTAAACAATCTCACCATGACTACTGCTTTAAAAAACTACCCCCTCTCCAGTCAAAACCAACGAGTTAAAGGATTTGAAATCCCAGGAGACGAACAACCCAAACTTTACACTACTGACGGAACTCTTTCCACGGTAGAAATGAATGAGTTGATTTGGGCTGCTTATCGCCAGATTTTTAACGAACAACAAATTCTGGTTAGTAACCGTTTATTGACTCTAGAATCTCAGTTAAAACACAAAAGTATTACCGTTAGAGATTTTATTCGCGGATTGGTAATGTCTGAAACATTCCGTTTACGCAACTATGACACAAACAACAATTACCGATTTGTAGAAATGTGTGTACAGCGTGTTCTGGGGCGGAAAGTTTACAATCAACAAGAAACAATTGCTTGGTCTATTATCATAGGTACTAAAGGGTTACAAGGGTTCATTGATGCCCTGCTCAGTAGTGAAGAATATCAAACTAGTTTTGGTGATAATACTGTTCCCTATCAACGTCGGCGGATTATTTCTCAGCGTCATCTAGGAGATTTACCTTTTAGCCAATTTCCTCGCTATGATCAATACCATCGTCAGCAATTAGAAAAACTGGGCTACTTCAAAGCTAAAGCTCCTCTGGTATATTGGTGGAAATGGCAACAAGATCCATATCCCAAGGTTTACCAAGCGATTTCATCAGCTACTTGGTTCGCAGGAATTACCCTGATAGCACTTGGGACTGTTGTGGTAATTCTGTCCTATTACGGTCTAATTTCTTTGTAAAATCAAGTTAATTAAGCTCAATTTTCATAACAGCCTGAAAATTCATTTTCAGGCTAGATTTATTTTTTTTCTGATAGTGTAGTCCTCTCAGGATTTAGATCACATTAATATTTTGGGAGCATCCAAACCACAAATTATATTTTCACAAGTTAATAGGGGTAAGTAGATTTGCACTCACTTCATATCTTGTACCATAAGCAGTTTCTTTAATCAGATTAACATCTACAGTTAGATGAAACTTACGGATATCTGATTCTAGCTGCTGCCAGTTATTAGGACAATAACCAAATTGGAGTAGTAATTTCGCTTTTGTCCCACCGCGTTTATGTTCAGTATTCAGTAAATACTCAGTTAGCTTGCGCTATTTGGGATTTTCATCGTTAAAATTAAGTATGAATATTTATTCCCCAGCAAAGTTATCCTATTCCTAAACCCCTTGCTTATGCTCAATCCATTAGGTGTTGCAATTGGATTATTTATCATCACCCTGTTCACAACTTACTATCTGCTAAAACGACAAATAACTCAACGACAACGAGCAGAAAAGATTATCCGACAACAAACTGATAGAGAACGTTTAGTTAGTCAAATAGCTCATCAGATTCGCAAATCCCTGAATTTAGATGAAGTGCTAGTCACCACAGTAGCAGAGGTAAAACAGTTTCTACAAGCTGACAGAGTGCTAATTTATCGGATTTGGGAAGATGGTACTGGTTGTGCCATAACGGAAACTGTCTCAGAAAATTATCCTTGCATTCTCGGAGAAACTTTTCCAGAAGAAGTATTTCCCAGAGAATATCATCATGCTTATACTCAAGGAAAAACTCGCGCTATTACCAATATAGATCAGAGTGATGTAGAATCTTGTTTAGCAGATTTTGTGAAACAGTTTGGTGTAAAAGCTAAATTAGTAGTACCAATATTACAAGAAGTGCGAGATATTCCCCCCCATTCTCAACCTTATCTTTGGGGTTTGTTGATTGCTCATCAATGTGAAAAACCCCGTGAATGGCAATCTTGGGAAATTGAATTGATGGTACAATTAGCCAATCAAGTTGCGATCGCAATTCAACAGTCAGAACTTTACGAACAACTACAAGAACTGAATATAGAACTAGAAAACCGAGTTCAACAGCGCACAGAAGAACTAGCTCGAACTAACATTTCCTTACGAGCAGAAATTATTGAACGTCAACGCACAGAAGCTGCACTTCGTCACACAAATCAAACTCTTGAATCTCTGATTACTGCTTCACCCCGTGCTATTTTTACCGTAGATTTAGATAACAATATTAAAATTTGGAATCCTGCGTCCGCAAGAATGTTTGGTTGGACAGAAGCAGAAATTTTAGATCAACCTAACCCCATCATTCCTATAGAATTAGAAGAATATCAAAAAATCAGAGATAGCATCATTCAAGGTATCACTCTTCCCCGCTTAGAAGTACGCCAACCAAAAAAGGACGGTACATTGATAGATATTGTTTTTTCTGCGGCTCCTCTCCGTAACAGCAATGGAACAATTACTGGTATAGTCGCAGTAGTTGCAGATGTCACAGAACAAAAACGCCAAGCTGAAGAAGTGCGGTTGCTTCAATCTGTTGTTGTTAATACTAATGATGCTGTTTTAATTACAGAATTTCAACCCATAGATAAACCTGGACCACGCATCTTATATATCAATCAAGCTTTTACACGCATGACTGGTTATAGTTCCGAAGATGTGTTAGGTAAAACGCCCCGTATCCTTCAAGGTCCAAAAACAGATCGAGTTGCTTTAGATCAAGTGAGAAATGCTCTTTCTCGTTGGGAAACTGTTACAGTTGAAGTTATTAACTATCGCAAAGATGGTTCGGAATTTTGGGTAGAATTTAGTGTAGTTCCTGTGGCTGATAAAACAGGATACTATACTCATTGGATAGCAGTACAAAGAGATATTACAGAACGCAAAAGAATTGAACAAGCATTACAACGTAGTGAAGAAAGATTCCGTTCGCTGATTGAAAATGCTTTAGATGTTATCACTATTTTAGATACAAAAGGGACGATTCAATATATTAGTCCATCTGTAGAAAAAGTTTTAGGTTATCAATCTGCTAATCTGATTGATCAGAATTTTTTTACCCTTATTAATCCTGATGATTTTGTCACTACTTGTTATCACATTACCAATGCAATTAAAAATCCTGATGTTCCCATACCTGTAGAATTTCGTTATCGTCATCAGGATAGTTCTTGGCGAACTTTAGAAGCTATTAGTCAGAGATTTGTTGATAATTCAGAACTAACACAAATCTTTGTTAATTGTCGTGATATTACCGAAAGAAAAAGATTAGAAGAAGTAAGATTAGCATTGGAAAAAGAAAAAGAATTAAGCACCATGAAAATTCGTTTTTTCTCAATGGCATCCCATGAATTTCGGACACCATTAAGTGTTGCTTTAGCTGCTGCTCAATTATTAGAAAATTCTCCCTATTCCTGGCAAGATGACCAAAAAAGAATTCGCAATTTACGCCGCATTCAAGATTCTGTAAAAAATATGGTGCAGCTTCTTGATGATATTTTAACCATCAATCGTGCAGAAACAGGTAATTTAGAATTTAATCCCACACAGTTAGATTTAGAAAAATTTTGTCGTCAATTTGTTGAAGAAATTAGACTTAGTGATGGTTCTGAACATATAATTAATTTTGTTTGTGAAGGAAACAGAGAACAAGCATATTTAGATGAAAAGTTATTACGTTCTATTTTAGGAAATCTGTTATCAAATGCTATTAAATATTCACCGGAAAATACTCAAGTTGATTTTTATCTCATCTTTGAGGAAAGGGAGGTAATAATTAAAATTTGTGATCAAGGAATTGGCATTCTCACAAATGACCAAAATGAATTATTTGAACCATTTCATCGAGGTAAGAATGTTCGTAATATTCCGGGTACAGGATTAGGTTTGGTGGTGGTAAAAAAATGTGTAGATTTACACGGAGGTAGTTTAACAGTTGTCAGTGATTCTGGCAGTGGTACAACTGTCACCGTTATATTACCTTTGGTAAGTACCTGAGCAAAATTAATTCCACATTTTTAGAACAAACTGATTGTTCGGCGGCTTCTGCGGCAATTCTACGCCAGTGTTCTAACTGTGATAACCACCATTTACCCTTTCCATCCATTGCAATAAATTTATCACCTTCCCGCAGCCTTAATACTCTCAATAAATAATGTTTTTGTTGAGGTGTTAATAAAATTTCTGTTGCTTGGAGTTGAGAAGGATGAATAGTAATGCGTTGGAGTTGTGACATATAATTTTAGATTTTTAGTTTATCTAAATATCTAACTACTCATTTTCAGCCAACCAAACAATTGAGTAACTGTTAACTCTAAATTTATCCCCATTAACACTGGTAAACGCACATCATCTCGTAAAAGTTCCGGTTGTTGATTGGGACGAAAAATCAAAATAGAACGGTCTTGTGGGTCTATTAACCAACCTAATTGACAACCATGATTTAGGCAATAAAGAATATTATCTATGACTCGATTTGAATTTTGTTCTGGGGAAAGAATTTCAATTGTCCAATCTGGAGACAGCAGAAAATCATTAGGTGCTTCTCCGTCAGCAGCAAAGGGAATGCGCGGCCAGTTGAAAACCGCTACATCAGGTACTATTGAACGAATACCAAAACTACAGCGCAGTTCAGGAAAAGCATAGGCAATTTTTTCGCTTTCGGTGACATCATTAATACTATTGCACAGTTTCAACTGTAATCGGCTATGCTTCCCTTTTGGCATTGGCTTGAGAATAATATTACCATTGATGTATTCGCTAACAGGTTTTGTTTCTGGTAGTTTAAGAAACTCTTCTAAGGATAAAGATTGAGTAATTACAGTTGTCATCATTAAAGTATTTTATAAGATTTGCGATCGCACTAATCACGCTCAATAGGATATATTTTGTGATGTCGCTCGTACCAAACTATGAAAAAGTGATGTTGGACTCTAACTCCCCAAATTCTTCTGCTTGTACCCAATCGTAATCTAAACAGGACTTCAAATTGTGAGATTATTTCACATTTTTTTCTTGTTCTTTTAATTTTTTCTCATTTTGTCGCTTAATTCGCTCTTCTTTCTTATTCATCTGATTCTGGTTCATTCCAAATTCCAGAATGATATTCAAAAATTGCATCTCTAGTTATTTCATTATTACAGATTGCCATAGCTGGTAAATCACCTCTTCCATTTATCCAAGGATCTTCTTGATGATTAATGTCACTAAGTTGCTGTGCTGTATAATTCCCATAAAAATCTAAGACTTTATCTATATTCTCTTTTTCGCTATCTGTAAGCGCATTGCTATTCCCTTCAGTAAAAGATTCCTTATTAACCTTAAACTTACCTTTATGAACGTTATACAAATCTCGAACTACTGCTCCGTTAGCCCAAGCCTCAATTCTTTCTTCAAACAACTCAGACTCGTCCCATACTAAATTCCATGCTTGACTATAATAGACAAGCTTTTGAAGTTTCATTGCTATAATTTCACCCTTTTTTTCAAGGATATAACGAGCAACATCAAATACTGTAGCCATATTAGTTCCTCAGATAAACTACTATTATCGTTGATAATAAAATTAAATTTCGACTTTATATAAGCTCTATACAATTCATATTGTACCACTGGGGTAAGTTCATTATAACTGGAAATTAAATTATAATGTCGTTATATAGTACAAATTTACCATGAACTGCTAATATATGTCAAGCCCTTCTTGCTCACATGATTTTTATAATACATACCCAGCCGAGTTATTATAGTCCTAAACCCTTCCCCCATGCTCAATTCATTAGGTGTTGCAATTTTGGAACAAACAAAAATCTCTGTTCCCTGTTCTCTTTTTTCGTAATAATGTACTCAAATCTCAGGAAAATAGTCACTATTAAGGATATCTTCAGGACTAAAAGGACATTGTTCAGGAAAAGTTTCACTAAACAACCCTGTTTTTTGAATTGCTTGTTTTCTCGCTTTGAGATAGACTGAATCTAAACAATGAAGAAAATAGTTATAAAGTGTTTTAGAACGACAAGAAAATTCTAATTCGTCTCGAAAATTAGAAATCTCGTTTTTCCAACCTCGTTGACAAAATTCCTTTTCAGTTTCCCAATAACGATAAAGTAAAAGACGAATTAATAATTGTTTGAGATAACTTTCTACTTTTCGTCT
>NZ_JAYGHC010000080.1:0-19930 GCF_034932285.1 Cronbergia sp. UHCC 0137 | reverse complement strand
CTGCCCTTTCATCACCAGTTAACAACAAATTACCCTGAGAATCCCACCAACGCAACCAAGGTAATTCCATATTTCGATATTTGCCTAACTAAATACCTAATTCGACCCCCATTGGTGTAATTGGATCAAGTTAAATGTAATTAAATGTTTCAACACTCAGAAACCAATAGGTTAAGTTAGTAAATATCAATTTACACTACATATGTTTTTGTAATAGTTGTTCAACAAAATCACTTAATTTTTCAGGCACATAATAAGGAACAATGGCGCTAGTATCTAAATAAATCAATCTCTTTCGTTCTCTCTTTCTTCTAATATCGTGTTACTTATTGTACTCCCTTTTAAAACTATAGATTTTCTAAAAGAGTTTAAACTAGGAAATACTTTATTTGCCTGTTGAGGAGGAAGAATACGAGCTACTTCTTTGCCTTCTTTTATCAGCACAAATTGCTCACCTTTAGCCACTTGTTCTAGAAGTTTATATAAATTTTGAGTAGCTTCTTCAATTGTAATCTGAGTCATAAATTTCTCAATATTTTACAAATGTGTTTTAATTATATAACAAAAATAGCTGTTTTGTAAATAAATTTGGGAAAGATCATTTCTCCACCTGTTCAGACTGCAATTATGAAATTCCCTATACAAAAAGAGGTTATTGCACTGCAAAACAGCCTTAGATATTAAATCAGTATAATTCACTGCTTTTATAAAGGTTCAAATTTCAGCCCCATACTGTATAATTTAAAGTTGTTGATATTTAGCATGATGAGCAACCGACCAAAAGTTATTTTTTTAGATGCTGTAGGTACTCTTTTTGGTGTCAGAGGTAGTGTAGGCGAAATTTATAGTCAGATAGCCCAGGAGTTTGGGGTTGTAGTTTCTGCTGAAATTTTGAATCAACACTTTAACCTAAGCTTTAAAACCGCACCTCCGCCAATATTTACCGATGCGGAAATGAATGATATTCCTGAATGGGAATTTGATTGGTGGCGAACAATTGCTGTAAACACCTTTGAGGGTGCTGGTGTTCTCAAACAATTTTCTGACTTCTCTGCTTTTTTTAGTGAACTCTATATCCACTTTGGCACGGCTGAACCGTGGTTTGTTTATCCTGATGTTCCCCTAGCTTTAATCAACTGGCGACGGTTGGGTATTGAGTTGGGTGTAATATCTAATTTCGATTCTCGGCTGTACTCGGTGTTGGAAAGTTTGGGACTCAAGGAATATTTTAAAACTATTACTGTTTCTACCCAAGTACGTGCGGCTAAACCAGATCCGCAAATCTTTCAGATAGCTTTACAAAAACATCATATTTCAGCTAAGGAGGCATGGCACATTGGTGACAGTGTTAAAGATGACTACGAAGGTGCTAAATATGCTGGAATTAGGGGGATTTGGATTCATCGCAAGTAATTTATAAAATCCAGACACCAAAAGACTTTCGAGGCTGTTGTCTGTTTCCTGTTCCCTGTTACGTGCTATAACGATATATTTAAAAATCAATCCTGTTTACATCTGCTGTTTGTTGTTGAATCTATGAAGTCTTATTTAGCCGCCGCTATTCAAATGACCAGTGTACCTAATTTACAAAAAAATTTGGTACAAGCTGAGGAATTAATTGATCTGGCTGTGCGTCAAGGTGCAGAATTGGTGGGTTTACCAGAAAATTTTTCCTTTATGGGAGAAGAAAAAGATAAAGTTGCCCAAGGGGAAGCGATCGCTGTGGAAAGTGAAAAATTTATCAAACAAATGGCGCAACGCTTTCAAATTACTATTCTGGGTGGTAGCTTTCCCATTCCCGTGGATAATACAGGTAAAGTTTATAACACTAGCATCCTGGTAGACCCCAATGGTCAAGAACTTGCCCGTTACTATAAAGTACATCTATTTGATGTCAATGTTCCCGACGGTAATACCTATCAAGAATCTAGCACCGTCATGGCTGGTAAGCAATTTCCCCCTATCTATTTTTCCGAAAAACTAGGTAATATCGGGCTTTCTATTTGCTACGATGTGCGCTTCCCTGAACTGTATCGACATTTATCAGATAAAGGGGCAGATGTTACATTTATCCCCGCAGCTTTTACGGCTTTTACAGGTAAGGATCACTGGCAAGTATTATTACAAGCTAGAGCCATAGAAAATACTTACTATGTGATTGCTCCTGCTCAAACTGGTACTCATTATGCCCGTCGTCAAACCCACGGCCACGCCATGATCATCGACCCTTGGGGGGCAATTTTAGCCGATGCAGGGGAAAAACCGGGGATAGCGATCGCAGAAATCAAACCCACCAGACTCGAACAAGTCCGTCGTCAAATGCCCTCTTTACAACATCGAGTATTCATTTAAACTCAAACCAGGAGGAGTGAAAATAATCTCCTTCTGGATCACCTAAGTAGGGTTTGCGGAAAAAGTCCTTTCGTTAGGGCTAGGAGTCAGGAGTCAGGAGTCAGGAGGAGAGTTAAAAACATTTTTTCATCCCTGGCTATCCACAAAAGTGTAAGGTTTTTCAGACACAACAGCTTATAATCTTGCACCTACCGTCTTTTTTATGAGCTTCAAGCCTTTGATTTATCGTTCACAGAGTTTGATTTTATGATCCTAACCTACTTAATTTGAAATCTTTACATTTTCATAACCTACTAATAATACAGTATTAGCGTCAACTCTTTTTGATTGTATTTCCTGTGTCTTAACCCCCAAGTTTGAAAGATCATGATGACGCTCAACTTCCAACATCCCGCTGTGATTAGAATGTTTTGGCATCTTTACTCCAAGGGTATCCTTTCTGCCCTAATTTGGTTACTATCTTCCTGTTCAGGATTGGCTGCGGCAACTTCTCCTTCTATCAACCAAACCGAGTCTGCTTGCGTTGTGAATAGGGGAGTAAACGATCAAATTGCCAATTTTGCTAATATTTTACCATTGGTATCCACTTGGTTAACCCAACCAGATAAAAGCGTACAAACACTGATTGAAAGATTTGGTCCTTATCTGTTTGCTTTTATTACTCCTAGTCCTTGGCCAAATATTCATGAACAGGCAAAATTGGCTAAAGTTCCTATTATGATGTATCATGATATTTTGCCAGAAAAAGAAGTATTTTTTGATGTTACTCCCACAGAATTAGAAGAACATTTTAAACTGATTAAAGAGCAAGGTGTCACGCCAATTAGCCTTGATCAATTAATGATTCATTTACAAACTAAAATCCCTTTACCAGAAAAACCGATTTTACTGACATTTGATGATGGTTATGGGGGACATTATGAATATGTTTATCCACTACTCAAAAAATATGGTTATCCGGCTGTATTCTCAATTTATACGAAGGGAGTTGGTAACAATGTTGGTAGAAGTCATGTGAGTTGGGAACAATTAAAGGAAATGGCGGTTAATCCTTTAGTTACTATTGCTTCCCATAGTGTTACTCACCCAGATGATTTAACAAAATTACCAGAGGATGAACTAAAAGTAGAAATAATTGATTCTAAGCGTATTTTAGAAGAAAATCTGGGGATTCCCATTCGCTATTTTACTTACCCTGTAGGGAAATATAACGAGTTAGTAGCAGATTGGGTAAAAAAAGCCGGGTATGATATGGGATTGACAATGAGTGATGCAGATGAAAGATTTGCCGGGGAATCAGAGAGTTTATTAGCAGTTTCTCGCTTTGGTCAGTCTAGCTTAAAAGAAGCGATCGCTCAAGCTTGGGGAGGTACAAAATTACCAAGTTGGCAAACTGCTTTTGATTTTACCAGTCTAGTTAGAAAAGTGGAAACGACGATCAATAAAATGGATTTAATTTTGATTTCTGGTGGACAGCCAATCACCATTCATGCAGACAGTCGTTATCAGTTACCAGATATGTTAGCTAAAAGTGGTACGAGGGCGATCGCTGCTGTTGATGGTACATTCTTTTCCCTCAAATATCTAACTTCTAATGTTATAGTCGGTCCAGTATTAAGCCAAACCACCAAGCAATTTGTCCCTGGTGACAAAGGTGATAACAAAAAAATGGTGGGAAGACCTTTAGTATTAATCAATCCCTATACAGTCCGTTTTATTCCCTTTGACCCGGACAAACACAACACCTTAGAAGGTGTGCAAGCAGAAATGGCTGATGTCACCGATGCTTTTGTTGCTGGTGCATGGTTAGTTAGAGAAGGTCAACCCCAAGCAGCAGAAACCTTTAACGGTTTATTTGGCTTTGATGCTGCCCGTTATCGAGCTTTTTGGGGCATTAATCAGGATAAACAACCCACCATTGGCATTTCTCGTCGTTCTGTTGATTCTATTTCCCTGGGTATAGCATTAGCAAAAGCCGGTTTACAGGATGCAGTGATGCTTGATTCAGGTCAGAGTGCATCTTTAGCCTTTCAGGGAGAATCCTTAACAGATTATACACCCCGTCCAGTACCTCATGCGATCGCCCTCATACCCCCACCATCACAAAAAAGTAATACTTGCATTTTGGCAACAGAAGAAACTAAGAACTGATTTGTAAGACCAAAACTAGATTTGCTTATTAGTATTTTATTGGGAAAATTGATCTATCTTTTACCTTTGTAGAGGCGTTTAATAAAATGTCTCTACATCTTCTGATCATCTTTTCACGACATAACCAGCTTTAACAATTTAATTAAAGAGTCAAGTCGATATTTTCATAAAGGTCGGCTATTAGAATTTGCAATTTAAAAGTATTTAATGATAGGGTAATATTAGGATTATCGTATTCTGAAAAAGTCCATTGATTGACTCCAGTTTTCACATAATGTTCTGTTCAGTCGTGGAGCTTTATTTTATGTTATCATCTGTGTTATCAAAGTAAGTTTTAAGAATGTAAATAATTGCAGCACAAAAGGGTGTTAATTGTTCAGTGAAATCAAATTCTTGATAACCTTGAATTAGTAATTCAATTTCTTCCTGAGAACATCCATCAATTAGTGGTAGTAGCTTTTGAATTTCTTTACGTCTTGATATTTGTAATATAGGTTGATTAAGTCCCAACTTATTAATTGTTTCCTTTGCAGCATCTATCATTATAGAATTGTTACTGTGTAAAATTTCCCCAAAACCTGTATATCTAAAATATTCAGAACAGTTTTCTAATAAGGGAGAAACTGTTAAATCAGCATCGTACCAATTATCTTTCTTTGGTCCACAGTGTTTTTGTGCTGGAGGTATTTTTTGGGGATTTTTCCAGTCTGGTTCGTTACCTTCTCCCGGACAAGAAGCTAAAAAATTAGAGTATTCTAGTTTTAGATTTGGGTAGTATTGACGTGGTTGAAAATGTTCAATATGACTAACTTCTATTGTAATACGACCTCCACAGTAGCAACATATATAACCTTGTTCTTTTAGTAATTCCTTATGTACATCACTTTTTTCAGGTTTCTGAAAGTTTTCCCAAGTGGGTTTCCAATCATCATTTTCTTGAGCTTTCCATTCAGAAAAACTCGATGGCTCTAAATTCTTTCTAATATACTTCATCTACCCAAAATCTCCCTTCTTCTAATTAGAACATCTGCACTTGCAAAATCTGGATCATTATATCCAATATCTTGTTCAAGACTTTGTTTTAATTGGCGAGCTTCAGGAATATTACCATTATCAATTAATCTGAACAACTCTAGAAAACGATTTTTAATTTCTTGTTTACGTTCAGGAACATCCATTAAATCTTCTAATATTTGATTACTATCTCTACCATAGGAACTTTGAGGACGTTGGGCAATTATACCATTTTCTGTTTTCTCTAAAATATAAATTCCTTGAGGTTTAATTTCCCCAATTACTTGAGGAGAATGGGTAGTAACTATAAATTGACAATTTGGAAATGTTCTAGTTAAAGCTGGGATAATTTCTCTTTGCCATTTTGGATGTAAATGTAATTCAATTTCATCAATTAAAACCACTCCAGTACCATCAAGCGGATTTTCTAAACCTGGGTTAGCAATAGCTAATCTTCTCGCTAAATCTCCCACCATTGCTAATAAACATTTTTCACCATCAGATAATTGATTAACTATTAATTCTTCACCATCTTTTTGTAATGTCATTCTTAAAGGAGAACGACGTACACGCAATTTATTAAAATTGGGAATTAATGAAGATATAGCTTGTCTAACTGCTTCTAATTGTTTATCTCGATAATCAGGGTTATTTTCTAGACGTAATTCACTTTCTATATCTTCTCTATTTCTAAACCACTGAAATAAATGAGAAAAGCTAATTCTGCCACCTGCTAGAGCTTTATCATAAGAATCTATTTGTTTAAATTCAGACTTAATAGGAACTTCTAAATCAATATCAATCACTGCCCGATTAGTAGGATAATAAACTATTAGAGGTATATTATATTGTGGGTCATTATTCCAATGTCTCCGAATAGCATCACAAGCATTTTGTCTCTTTTCGTGTCCTGATATTTTGGTAACTCCATCGCGTCCTCGGAAAATTGTCCAACTATCTTCTCCACGAGATGATATTGTAATATCCAATTTTGTAACAATATTTTTATTAGCAATATCAAATTCATTAAATACTTTAACGTTCTCAGAATCAGCAATACCTCCTATCCAGTGCATAAAATAAGAAAGTAATAAACAAATAGCATCAAGAATACTTGATTTACCTACACCATTAATACCAATAAATACTGTTGGTTCTTTTTCATCAAAATCTATTGTTAAATCACCAATTCCGCGAAAAGATTGCATTTTTAGCCGATTAACTCTCATAATTTTATATTTTTAAATTTGAATTAGTGCAGTCTCACTCTATTTTATACTACAATTTCGATAAATTTTCTCTACCTAAAATTTCACCTTCGCATTTTCCAGCAGGTTTCTCAAAAAAATCAGCAGGATATCCTAATCTAAAGTGAGAGTTTTTAATATTGCTTGTACCATGTTGACTTATTTTTAGAATATTAAACCTATTCTACTCCTATCTAATATTATAGGTCAGACAAAAAGCCTGACCTACTACTTTAATTTCTAAGCACAAAGAGCTAAAATTTGCTCAACAGTTTCCGGGTTAACATCTTTATTTTCCCCCAAAGCTGTCATCCCATGCTTTTCTAAATTCTTGATTACTGCGGGAATAGTTTCTAATCCCACACCGTAATCAGATAAACGAGTGCGAACACCGACAGATTCAAAGAAATTGCGAGTTTTAGTAATTGCTTCTTTTACCCTTTCTTCTTCCGTCCCTTCAACAATTCCCCAAACTCTCTCGGCATATTGTAGGAGTTTTTGCCATTTACGATCGCGCTTCACAAATAATGTATTAGGTAACACAATCGCCAAAGTTTGAGCATGATCTAAACCATGTAAAGCTGTCAATTCATGGCCAATCATGTGGGTTGCCCAATCCTGGGGAACACCGACACCAATTAAACCATTAAGTGCCATTGTTGCAGCCCACATAAAATTAGCTCGCGCATCATAATCGGTGGGATTTGCTAAGGTTTTTGGACCCTCTTCAATCAAAGTTTGTAAAATTCCCTCAGCCATGCGATCTTGTAATGGGGCATTAACTGGATAAGTTAAATACTGTTCCATCACATGAGTGAAAGCATCGACAATACCATTACCAATTTGTCTGGGAGGTAAAGAAAAAGTTGTTTCTGGGTCGAGAACAGAAAACCGGGGTAAAACTAAAGGACTGCCAAAATAAAGTTTTTCTTGGGTTTCCCATTTAGTCACCACTGAATTAACGTTCATTTCTGAACCTGTGGCCGGGAGAGTTAAAACTACACCCAAAGGTACAGCTTTACTTACAGGTGCGCCTTTTGCCAAAATATCCCAAGGATCACCTTCAAAAGGCACAGCAGCAGCAATAAATTTAGTTCCATCAGCGACAGAACCACCTCCCACAGCCAAGAGAAAATCTACACCTTCTTGACGCACCAATTCCACGGCTTTCATTAGGGTTTCTAGATGGGGGTTGGGTTCAATACCGCCAAATTCCAATACATTTCGTCCAGCTAACGCAGATTTCACCTGATCATATACACCATTGGCTTTAATGCTGCCTCCTCCGTAGGTAATGAGAATTTTGGCATCGACGGGGATTTCCGCGCCAATATTGGCGATTTGACCTTTACCAAAGAGGATTTTAACTGGGTTGTAAAAAGAAAAGTTTTCCATGATTAGTAGATGATATCTCTTGATTATTCTAAGAAAATTCTTGAATAAAGGGTGCGATCGCTTTCACAAATGCAGCAGTTGACTCATAAGGTAAAACATTTCTACCTCTCACCTTCATTCCCCGACCTTGAGGTAAACAGGCCAGATAATCAGCCAGACGTTGATCTGGGGTTTCTTGCTTACCTTCTTTACTGATACTAGAAGCGGTTTCTCCGACTATCACCAAAGTGGGTTGCTTAATTGCAGCGATCGCTCTACTATAATCCCGTTGCCAAAATCTTGCTAAAAACGAAAACACCGCATAGCGTCCCCCCATATTTCGAGAATCAAGCATTAAAGTATTCAACCATTCATCATCAACCGCATCACTAGCAGCAAATAGTTTCTCCTCCGAGAAAGAACGTAAGAATTTTCTTGTCCGTGCATAACGAAAAAAAGCATTTCCCACAGGTGAATCAAATATCGACCAGAGCAAATTTTGCCGCCATTTCGCCACATTTTTAGTAGTCACACTCCAAGGAGTAGGCCCAGAAAAAATAATTCCCGCAATTAAATTTGATTCCTGTCCAACTAATTCAATCGCAACTGGTGATAAAGCACCTTGTACCACTAAAATTACAGGTTGCTTCACCACTGTTTGTAAAAAGTATTGTAATTGGTTTGCCCAATCTTGCGGTGTATAAGCCTTGCGGGGCATATCACTTTCACCACATCCCAATAAATCAGGATTATAAATCGGATTTTGATGATTATTTTCACCCCAAACCCGGCAAAATCTATGCCAAAATTGCCGTGATAGTCCCACCCCAATCGGATGAATTAATAGTAAGGGAATGCGAGGTGAATTAGCATTTATTGGTTGATAAAATTGGTAAGCACAGCGATAATTATCCCAGGTATAAAATTGGGTATTAGATGTTGTTTCCATAACTTTCACTTTGAATTTTCACTAAAAAATTATCTGGGGATGAATAAATTGATATCCTGCATCCTTGAGCTTTTGGTTAGACACCCACGTATTATATAAACGGTTACTCTTGTTTGCTACATCCCAATTAACATTAGGTAAATTATGTTTTATTAGCACAGTATCAATGATTTCTCGACTGGTAAGATGGGAATCATCCACCAAATTATAAATACCTTGTAAACGATGAAACCGAGCAAATTCTATAGCTCCTACTATATCATCCAAATGAACCCAATTCGTGATTTCATCGCCATTTCCTGGGCGATTTGTCCCAGCAACTCGACTAAAGATTTTCACCAATTCTCTACCAGTCCCATAAATCCCTCCTAACCGCAAAATACAAACGCGCAAATTTTCATTTTCTGCTGAAAGTAATATTTCCTCTGTCTTCTGGAGAATATGGGCATTGAGATTAGGTGGTGCTGGTGGTGTTTCTTCGTCAACCCACACACCATTTCTATCTCCATAAATTGAATAACTACCTGTATAGATCAAGTGACGAACATGAGGTGAATATCGTAAGATTGAAACTAAATTTTTGGCAGTTTCTAAATAAGTTTCTTGGTATGAATCAGCACTTTTAGCCCCAACCGTTAACAGCACCAGGTCTTGATTTTTTAATACCTCCTTTAATGTTTCTGGATCGTTTCCTTGAGTGAGGATAACTTTTTGAGTTACTGCTTGCAGTTGGGGGATACGTTCAGGAGTAGTTGTGGTTGTAGTGATGGTAAAATTTTTATTTTGTTGCCAATATTCAGCAACTGCATAACCTACATAACCACAGCCAATAATTGCAATGTTCATAATAATTTTTTAACAGAAATAAATTAAGCAATGCAAATGTTCAGGGAGTATTGCCGTAATTATTCAGCATTTTAAGCGTTACGCCAAAAGTCAATATTTGATCAATAGGTAGATTATCCAATTTTATAACTCCTGACTCCTGAATTTTTACATATTGCCAAGTGTCCCATATTGTAGGTTCTTTTGAGTCAGGAATGTATACTGCCGTCTGGCATAATCGCTCCAGCTAAGTTAGTACCAATCAGTTTTACTAGCAAACGTTCACCCGAACGAATCCTCGCTCCTGTCAAGTCAGCACCCCGCAAGTCAGCGCCACTCAAATCTGCACCGATTAAATTGGTTGAGCGCAAATTTGCCTCTCTCAAATCTGCTAAAAGTAGGTTAGCCCTAAATAAATTGGCTTCTGATAAATCCGCACCTCGAAGAATCACCTTGTGCATAAAAGTGTCACTCAAATCAGCACCCTTTAAATTGGCATAACTGAGATTTCTACCAGATAAGTCTTTATTACTCAAGTTGGCTCGACTAAAATCTTTACCACTTAGGTCTGGATTTGGCTTTGGAGGATCGTAGTAGCTGGCAGATGATGTTTTTTGTGGAGGTGGGGGAGCTTTCTGTGTAGAATTGTACTTATCTACTGAAGAACGCAATTTATCACGAGCTTCATTAAATGCTTTGAGTTTGTCTTGGGCTTTCTGTTGCAAACGAAGGTTGTCTTTAGGTATGCGGTCAGGATGCCAAACAAAAACTAAGTCTTTGTAGGCTTGGTTTATTTCCTCCAGTGTGGCCCCTTGCTCCAATTCTAAGACTTTGTAGTACCGCTCCAGTTCGCTCATAGGATTTATTCGTAGACAGTTAATAATTATTTTGAACAGAATCAGGAGTTAGGAGGGGAAAATAATTCTTTGCCCTATTCCCTATCCCCTCTTTAATCACCTTAATACTCTACGTCTCCATCTAGTTATAGCTCGCAAATAAGCAGCAATAGGGATTTGATAAACTTCCACAAAAATCCAAACTATAATCAATAAATGTAACAAAAATGTGAGTATTGTCCAAACTGATGGTATCCAGGTAAACAGATCATCGGCATTTGGGGGAAAAAAGTAAGCTACCATACCAATTAAACTGGTAGGAATAAGGACAAAGGCGATCGCTCCTAACGCATATCCCCAACCTAATTCTACACCTTCTAGTTGATTTTCTGTCCATTTAAAGCCATTCCAACGCCAAATTAGTGGAGGTTGTCTAGAAGGCATTTTAATTTGTTGTCGTTCCACGTTAATGGTAAAAATTTCGTGGCAAAAGTCACAAGACATGGTTTCCATTAAGGGCATAGGAGAAATTTTGCCAACTTTACAAGTTGGACAGGGGTAATTTCCCTGTAAATTTAAGGATGTGGCTAAAATTTTAGAGTTGAACATAAGCGAAAATTAGTGAATATTTGAAAAAATGAAACCCGGTTTATTTGAATTTAATAAACATCTCTGGAAAGGAATGTAGAGCTAATAATTTCTACAAGATTTCTCGGAAACACGCATTTAATTTTTACCAGATGTCTAACGATGATTTGAATGGCTTCTTAATTTAAACAAAGAGACTTTCAACTCTGTTACCTCTTGTATAAATTAAAGGTTTCATCTATTTTAAATCGGTGCTGCATTTACGTCGTACTGTATAGCAGTAGTTAGGACATCAATTGTTAGCGCAGCTTGACGTAAGCCATTGATGAAACTCGTTTCACAACAGGGCTTTACTCCTGAATCCTGACTCCTGACTCCTGACTCCTGACTCCTGCTCTACTATGTATGTTCTTCAAAGGATCGAAGTGTGAGTGTTTAGTTCACTATATAACTATTATAAAGACCAGACAAGTTGATTTAGTTACAGAACAATGAAAGCGAGTAAAATAATAAATTAATTTCAACATTCTCTCAAGGAGTGTTATTTTTTTGAAGAATGGGACAAATAATGTCTTGCTGCTGTTTTTCTGTCTCTTTCCAACCTGAAAGTAAAACAGAAATTTCTGAGCGTAAAGTTAATAACTGGTCGATTTGATGATCAATTTGTGTAACTTTTTCTTGTAATTTATCCTTAATTTCACCACAAGGGGGTTGTCCTTGGTCGTAAACATTAAGGATCTCTTGTATTTCTTCTAAACTCAACCCCAAATGTTGCGCTCGTTTAATGAAGGCTAAACGACTCAATACGTCTGTAGAAAATTGACGATAACCGCCTTCAGTCCGTCCTGATGCTTTGAGTAAACCTAAACTTTCATAATAGCGAATCGTCCTAATGGGGATTCCGCTTAAACTTTTAACCTGACCAATTAATAGTAGTTGATTATCTTGAATTGACACAACAGATTACCCCAAACTCTGTACTTATTATTACATATTTTTGGTAAATGGTAATTTTATCTTTCTGCCTTTTCCACATTTCCTTGATCTATTGTAATGTAAGTTGCTAGTTAGATCAAATAAGGTGCGTCAGAAACTTAAAATTACTGATTTTAGCCTAAATTATTCTGTCTGACGAACCCTACAAACTACAAAATATCCGAAAAATTAATAACTAGCAACTTGAGTTATCGTACTAAATATAACTGTTTTTATGAGCTTGACATGATAATTCTAGATTAACTGCTTCACTGCAAGTCAAACCTTAAAAATGAACGTCAATTCTGAGACTGAAAACCACCCCCGGAAACCGAAAATCTTCAATAACCCAGAGCGTTTTATAGAGGGTTGGTATTGGGTAATACCTTCTGAAAATTTGCAGGTTGGTGAAGTAAAACCTGTGAAAATTTTGGGTAGAAACTTAGTAATTTATCGTGGTCAAGACAAAAGAGCAGTTATCTTTGATGCTTACTGTCCACACATGGGCGCTCATCTGTGTGAAGGTACGGTAGAAGGAAATGAATTACGCTGTGTTTTCCATCATTGGAAATTTGATGCGGAAGGTATTTGTGTTGATATTCCTTATTTAGATCAACCGCTACATTTGAAAGCAAAAACCTGGCCTACCGCAGAACAATACGGAATGATTTGGGTTTGGACTGGAGAAGTACCACAACAACCTTTACCTTTTTTACCGGAGTGGGAAAATAGAGAATATGATTTTAGTTTGGGTAAATATTCAGTTATCAATTGTCACCCCAATGTGATGATGATTAATGCAATTGACACCCAACACTTTAATATAATTCATAAAGTGCGATCGCTATTTGAATTTGAAAAACAAGAACTAAATCATAATGCTATTTCTTTCAGCAAAACTACCAATTTAGGCGGCTCTTTTTGGTTGAGATTGCTGCATCGCTTGTACAAACATGGTATTACCTACAGTGTTTGTTATTGGTATGCTTCCACTGGGATCATGACCCTGGGGTTTAATAACCTACAAGTTCATATTATGGTCGCCATGCGTCTTGTTGAAGGGGAAAAAGCGGAGTCTCAGACCTTGATCATGGTTAAAAAACGACAGGGTATTTTTGGTAAGTTAAGTAATAAATTTATGCTGTGGCTGGCTAAAATTGTCAGTCAAGACTTAATTCAGACAGAAAACAAGGTTTTTCGGACAATTCACTTTGATTTAAGAACCCCCACCCAGGAGGATGATTCAATTTTGCAGTTTATCACCCATCTAGAAAAGCAAAAACCCCTGAAATTGGGGACTTGGAACTTAGTGCGATCGCAACCAGAAGGAGAAATCCGTGAAAAGCGCGAAAAATGGCGAGATGAGCTAATTAATGATTAATAAAAATGAAGTGGCTTGGCCACTTCATCAATTCCCAGGTAGAACCTTTAGATGAGTATAACGACTATCAAAATTTAAAATCGTATAAGTTGACACTAATTCACTGCAACTATGGACAAAACCGGAAGATTTTAGAAAAAACTTCGTACAAGTGTCTTTTAATTCGCACGTTCCCACGCACGTTGAATTTCGGTGATTGTTTGAGAATTAGGGGGTTGTAGGGTTTGAATACTGGGTGTAACTTCCGCACCGGGGATATTTTGTTTCCAGGGACTACCAGGAACGGTTTTTAAATCGACTGTTTTATTTACCGGACGAAAACCATACTGAACTAATATGGCTTGTTGTTCTGGTTGAGTCACAAATTCCAGAAACTTTTTAGCTGCATTTGCTGTTCCCCCATCGACATCTCGACGCACAATCGCAGCAGTAGCTGTTGATTCAATAGAGGGATTTAAATAATAAATTTGGTAAGGTTTACCTTGAGTAGCGGCTGATTGTTGCCAACGATAAAGGGCTATACTTTCATAAACTGTGGCTACATCTGCATCATTAGGACCTCTAGCAATAAATTCTTGTAATAAAATATCTGTAGAACGAGGTGGTTGATAGACGGATTTTTTAATTAAACTAAATAGGGTTTGTACAGTTGGATCATTAAAACTATTACTGTTAATATTTCCCCCTAATTTTGTTGCTGACCACAAATTTAATGTCACTTGACCGCTATTAGAACGGGTGGGGTCTGTGGTGACAAAATCAAAACTTCCCCAATTACTAGAACCACCAATTTTTCCCCAACTATTTGCTTGCATTGCTTGTTCAATTCTATTCCATTGAAAGCGTCCATTGGGAAATAAAACTTTTCCTCGTTCTGGCCAAGCAATAGCCACTAATAGAGTTTTAGCGATGGGTTGAGGAGTATCATAAAATGGGTCGTTGTTGTTGGTAGCACGGAGTCGTTCGCTTAACTCTGTTAAAAGTTCTCCATTTGCAGGAATTAATACTGTTGCTTTAAAATCATTTTTCTGATCAAGAAAATTATTAATTACATCTTGCGAACCTTGAAATTTTAGTTCTAACTTAATATTTGGATTTGCTTGTTCAAATTTCCTTTCTAGTTGTTGTAAAGGTTCTTGTAATTCTGTTCCACTCACAACTATTACAGTTTGCTGTAAACCAGGAATAGGAACATAAGTTAAAACTAATGAACCTAAAATAATTGCTATGGAAGTTTTTTGTGGGGATTTAAACTTTTTCATGTTCAGATACTCCTTAAATAAATTGAATTTCTACTAAACACGGCTTAATCATTTGATTCTGTAGGTAAGGGTAAACCGCAATGCTAAACCCCTACAAATCTGGGTTTTTCGTCATTTTGTAAAAGTCCATTTCCCAACCGTTTTTAGTATCTCCCAACTCCTGCTGTAATTCCCCACGCGGTTTAATCAATTGGTATTTTCTTAACGAGAAGGGAGTAAATCTAAAAAATCACCAATATTCTCAGCCATTTCTTCAACTTTATTCAGGGAAAATGCAGAATAAATAGTTAATTTATCTGTACTTTCAAGAATTAAATCCAGATTGTATATTGTTGTGTCACTACTTTTTTCTGAATCAATTTTTAAGTTGAGTTTACCCAAAAGTGAATACTCATTTTTTTTATCCCAAAACAGAAATTTTTTCATTACTACCAATTTATATGACTTACGATCAAAATCCCATTTTTCTTTCAAAGGGAATTTAAGAATTATACTGATAACCACTAAAAATAAACTACCATACCAGATCAAGTAAAATAACGATAAAAATATTAAAGTAGATAATATATCTATTGATGATTTATCTACTTGTGTTAATTTAAAGTTAGTTTCGATAGGATTTTTAAGGAATGAATTAATTTTGCTAACTATTTCTTTAATTTCATTTTGAGAGTTTTTAGGATATCCAAATCTTTGGATTCCACTACTTGAATACAGTTCAACTTGATATTCATGAAATTCAAGATTTTCTCTAATTTTTTCTATCTGAATCACTTCTGCTGCGTTTATTTGTATTGGTGCAGTTTCACTGATAGGAATAATTATTTTCTCCTGGATTCGACAATTTACTTGCTTAGGCTCGATTCTCTGACAGTTGATTGTACGATATCTAGGAATAAATTCACCTAAACCAAATAATAGGGGTAAAATAAAAAATGTTGTAATAGGCAGTGAGCTAGTAAAATACTGAGCAAAACGATTGTAATCAACTACCAACTTATCATCATTTTGTTTAACTTCCATGATTACTTACTCACTAAAATGTAGACACTTTCTTGTACAGAAACCATGTCATTAGCAAGGGATTGTAAATCATAAATTACTTGAGAATCTGTTAAATCAGAGTTGTGTAATTTAGTTTGTAATTGTTGCAAAATTCCTGTGAAATCTTGAATTTGGGTAGAAAGATTAACCACTTGGGCTAAACGAATATCTTCCCCTTCTTGGGCTAATTTGATATTGCGTTGAAGACTCTCTGCAAGTTGATTAAAATGTTGTTTTGCTACTCCTCCACTGGCTTTTAGTTTCTGCTGAACTTCTTTTAGTTGTTGTCGTAATTCATTTATAGAAAGTAGGGAATTACTGCTTTGTAAACGTAAGGCTAAACTGTCGATTTTAGTAGGAACTTCACTAGCGCGATCGCAACTCATTTGAACTGCGGCTAAAAGATCCATTTGGAAGGAATCAACTAATAGGTTTCTCGCTACTAAACGTAAATCATTTGATTTATTAGCTAAAGCCAAAGCCGAAGTTTTAACTGCTATAATTTCTCGTTCTAATTCAGGATTATCTAATTCCCAAGATTCAGGTTCACGGGATTTCAAAAAACCAGCCCCAGCTACAGTAATCCCTGCTGCTACAGGTAACATAACTATATTTGGCATTTGTAGCAACCGCACACCTAAAACGAGACTAATTCCCCCAACCAATACCGCTATCGGATAATCAAGTGGATTTGCTAATTTCATTTTTTTCATCCATTAATAACTAAAATTCAACTTGTAAATCTGCCATTAACCGAGAAATTGTTTCAGGATCTCCCTTAGCGTAGTAACCACCGTTTAATTCAGCAATTTGTTTTAATACATCAGGATTAAATTCACCTTCTTTTCCGTAACCAACAGTGAAAAAGGCTATACGTTGATCAGAAGCAAATCCACTTTTTTGTAGTTCTTGAGTCAGTTGTTCTAAATTAATTGCAGAACCTGAATCTTCTCCATCTGTTAAGATTAAAACAGCGTTAATTGCATCTTTGCGAAGATTTTTCTGCAACCAGTTACGCGCAAATAAAGCAGCATCATATAAACTTGTACCACCATTAGCATCAAGTCCACTGATAAATTGTAAACCGCGATCGCGCCCTTGGGGAGTCCCATCAGCCAACACCGGGGGACGAATTTCTGAATCAAAATCAATTAAGGCGATTTGCTCTTTTGTCCCTAAATTGTTAATATAGTTCTGCAAGGTACTCTGAACCGCCGGCAACTTATTACCCTCCATCGAACCGGAAGAATCTACCACTACAGCCACCAATGAAGGCTTTTTGGCGAATTGTTGCCAAGATTTCAACATTGCTTCTACAACTTGTGGACTTGGCGGACGTAATGAATCATACTTGGGTTGAGGATTTACACCAAATTCAGGAGTAAACTTTGCCCCCAGACTTACCCCTGGTGTACCGGGGCGTAAACCTAAATCAGTAGCGATTTTTTGAACTTCAGGCGATCGCACATACTCAATAAATTTTTCTGCACCTGCTTTTTCATCACCACTTACCCAAGGCGCATTCGGCAAAATTGCCCGCATATTAGAAGTAAATGTTACCTGGGGATAAACTGCTTGATAACGCTGTTGTCCTGGTTGTAATCCAGTATTGGCAGCAATTACACTAGATTCGTACACTGACCCCACGGAAGCCCAGAATTGTCCGTTTTTGACCATTGATTGAGCGAGAGAATTAGTAGAAATACCATAACGGGTAATCTTACTTTGAATTTGCTGAATCTGGGGTTGAAACTGTTGGACATCGGCCACCGTCAACTGTTCAGGACGTTTACCTGATACACTAGCAAACTGCGCTACCAGAGTTTGTAAACCCGAATTAGAACGAGTCGGTGCTGTGTGGACGTAGTTAACTGTTAATGGTGGTGATGTGGGGTCAATATCACGGTGAGTTTTAGCTGTCACCAAGGCTTTATAAGGGTTTGCAGTCTTTTTCAGCCCTTCTGCAACATCAGCCCCCGCCATAAATACCATTGGTGAATTAGCGACAAGGGGAGAATCACTAATTTCTGGAATATAATTTTTACCGGGAAATAATTGATTTACTTGATAAATTAGCTGATTTTGATAAATTTCCCCATCCACGGAGACAATAGTGGGAAATTCTGCCGCATCAGCCTGTAATGTGCCGTTTTTTAGCTGTGTTGCCAAGGAAACCACCTTGCTAACAACATCACCACTGCCTTCTGCTTCACAAACTACTTGAAAAGCCGTACCATTTTCTAACTTAGGTTGGGTAGCATTAAAGTTAGTTGCGGCTTGATTACAAAAATCGCCCAAGGCGCTTCCAACCAGAGATTTGACTTTTAACCCCGTAAAATTAGTTTCTGGGGTCGTATTGGTGCTACAAGCCGTTAATAAGACTACACTCAAGGCTGCGGTTAAATGTGTGAATTGAGAAAATTTAATCAACATTGATTTTATCAAAATGGTACTTATATACAAGCTAGTGTTAACCGTAACCAGACTATCCAAACATCAATCACAACTACAAACTATTGTTCCCAGGTTTCGGAATTTTTACTAGACGAGTTATTGGAAAATTAGGGAAATCCAATAATTTAAAATTTTGTTGCAAACTGCTAAAATCCGATGGGATAATCGGTCTTTTGTGTGATCATCATAGGTTACAATACATAGGTCTTTAATTAACTACAGGGAATCTCAATAATGACTCTCCGTCTTGGTGACATAGTACCCAATTTTACACAAGCCTCTACACACGGCGATATAGATTTTTACGCATGGGCTGGGGATAGCTGGGTAGTGCTATTTTCTCACCCTGCTGATTTTACACCAGTTTGCACCACAGAATTAGGCACAGTTGCGAAACTGAAACCAGAATTTGACAAACGCAACGTGAAAGCGATCGCTCTGAGCGTCGATGATGTAGAATCTCATAAAGGTTGGGTAGGCGACATCGAAGAAACCCAAAGCACCACCCTCAATTACCCAATTTTGGCAGATGCAGATAAAAAGGTTTCTGACCTTTATGATATGATTCACCCTAACGCTGCTGCTAACATTACAGTACGTTCTGTTTTTGTCATTGACCCCGATAAAAAACTGCGTCTTTCCTTCACCTATCCCCCCAGTACCGGACGCAACTTTGATGAATTATTACGAGTAATTGACTCTTTGCAACTAACAGATAACTACAGCGTAGCCACACCAGCAGACTGGAAAGATGGAGAAGATTGTGTAATTGTTCCATCTTTGAAAGATCCCGAAGTTCTCAAAGAGAAATTCCCCAAAGGTTATCAAGAAATTAAACCTTATTTACGCATGACTCCCCAACCTAACAAGTAAATTTGTATGTGTTGTTGAATGAAAATGTAGAGATGTTCCCCGGAACGTCTCTATTTTTTTTTAATAACCCAATTTCCTGTAGGGTGCGTCAGATAGAATAATTTAAGCTAAAATCATTAATTTTCAGATTCTGACGCACCTTAGTTAATTTTAGGACTTACGCAAGATTAACATATTTTTGTGATTGCGAGGTTTGCATAAGAATCTCAAATCCTGATGTTTCGTATCTTGCGCCTAACTCCTGTTATAAAAAAATGAGATAATAAAAGCAACTGTCTATGCAAATATGGAGTAAAATACCATGCTTTCATCTCCTTTAATGATACAAATGCCATCTTCAATGACAGATGATCAATTCTTTGAATTTTGTCAAATCAACCGGGATTTACGCATTGAAAGAAATAGATTTGGAGAAATATCAATCATGTCCCCCGCAGGTTCAGAAACAGGAAATCGTAATTTTAATATTGTTGTACAACTAGGAATCTGGACAGAAAAAGATACTACAGGAATTGGTTTTGATTCCAGCACAGGCTTCAAACTATCAACAGGTGCAGAACGTTCTCCTGATGCTTCCTGGATAAAATTAGAAAGATGGAATACAC
>NZ_JAYGHC010000079.1:0-20701 GCF_034932285.1 Cronbergia sp. UHCC 0137 | reverse complement strand
AGGGGAATTTGTTTTAGAATACTATATTTCAAGCACTTTATCATAAAAATATATGACAGATTTTGTGCATTGAGCCTTATGAGATCAGAAATTCAGAATTAACACAATAGATGTGATCTCAATCATATACCTTATTGATTTGAATCAACAATTAATAGCAAGTTCATGTTTGTGTAGTTAATACAATATATGCTTGTGATGTGATTAATTTAGATGTGATTTCAATCACGTACTTTGTTGATTTAAATCAGCATTTAATAACAAGAATCAAATTTAACCGATACTATTCAATGAATTTATATAATAAATTTTAACTATTAAAAATCATATTATTTTAGTAGTAAATATTGCTGGAATGTATATGCAGTAGGCATTTCTTAATATATAAAATATTTTTTAGTATTTATTTTCTTGATAAAAAACACGATTATAAAAACGAAATTTAACTTTTCTGATAATCAATTTTAAATAATAGAAATCCTCCTTAACGATCGCTTTAAGCTAAAAATGAATTTCTTGATAATTACTTCATAGAAGAAAGACTTATTACGACAGGTATTCTGTTACCTTAATAGAAGTTAACCAAATAACTGTAAGTAATACTTTTAAAACATTAGGGGGCTAAGATGATAATTTCCAATTTAAATAACGGCATTTTTACTGTTGGTGCAACTGGAAAAGTTAGCGTTGATTTTTTATATGATGGGGGCTTGAATAAGGGAGAATTAGCCATTTTCAGTCTTCAAGGTATGGAAGGACTGACAGTAGGTTCAACAGAATTTATCCTGGAAGCAACTAAACGCGCTCTCAGCAATTCTAATTTAGGTTATGTAGCGGTGCGGGATGAAAGCGATCGCGCTCGGTTCAGCAACCTAAATAATGAATTATCCTGGGAAAGGGATTTTAACGGTGGTGTTTACAAGGGTCCCCAACTGTTTGAAATGACCGCAGGAAGCACCTTTGCGATGATGTTAGTTACCGATACGACAGTCGCTAAGATTGCTCAAAGTACCTCTATTAGTACAGACAAAGTTCTATTTTCTTTTGGTTCAGTAGATAAAACCACAGGGAGAACTTCACCCCAAATCGCAGATATTACAGGTCAGGGAAATACCTTTGGTTGGGAAGATATCAATACCTTAAAATCTAGCGATCGCGATTTCAACGATATAGTAGTTCAAGTTTCTGGTGCAACAGCCAATGCACCGACCCTACAAGATTCTGTCCACACTAACCGCAATTGGTTAAATACCACATTCGGACAAGAATTAGTGCAATATGCTAACCGTCCTCAGTTTGCATCAGGTACTTTTATCGTTGATGGTACTGGTCAAGTTCAAGTTGACTATCTCTATGATGGTGGTTGGTATCAAGGAGAAGTAGGGGTCTTTAGCCTCAAAGGGATGGAAAATTACCAACCAGGCTCATTAGAATTTATTCGAGAAGCAACTCGTCGCGCTTTAACTAACTCTACACAGGGTCGGATTTT
Source organism: Cronbergia sp. UHCC 0137 (assembly GCF_034932285.1). Classification (NCBI taxonomy): domain Bacteria; kingdom Bacillati; phylum Cyanobacteriota; class Cyanophyceae; order Nostocales; family Nostocaceae; genus Cronbergia; species Cronbergia sp. UHCC 0137. Next base: position 19,212 of record NZ_JAYGHC010000079.1, on the reverse strand, counting down.
GATTAGCGATCGCACCGAAGGAGCGCGTTTGAGCGGTACTACCAGTTGGGAACCTAACTTTAATACAGGCGATTACCAAGGAGTTAAGTCTGTTCAGATGAATCCTGGGGACGAAGTAGCCTTTTTGCTAGTGCAGAATACTACCATTGACGAGATTTATCGCCAACCCTACGCTACTGCTCAAGCTGGCAAACAAGTAATTTTCTCTACTGACAAAAATCAGATAGTTGCTGTAGATAATAATGGCACCCTAGCATTTGAAGATATCAGCGTTAGTTCTGGTGCTGCTGATAAAGATTTTAATGACTTGGTTTTTCAAGTCCAAGGACTAACAAGCAACAATATCACCGACATGAACGCAGAGGTCAATCCCAATCGGGATTGGCGCACTACTACCACCGGACAAGACTTACTCAAATATGCTGACCGATCTACATATAGTGAGGGAGTATTTGAAGTTGGTGAAACTGGCCAGATAAACTTTGACTTTCTTTACGATGGTGGTTGGTATCGAGGAGAGTTGGCTGTCTTTAGTCTCGAAGGGATGGAAAACTACCAACCTGGTTCCGAAGCTTTTATTAAACAAGCCACTAATCGCGCTCTCAGCAATTCTACATTAGGCTACATCTTTGCTAAAGATCCCAGCGAAGGGGCGCGTTTTACTGAAAAAATGCCTTGGGAACCGAATTTTAATGCTGGAAACTATCTAGGAGTCAAAACCTTCCAGATGAATCCAGGGGAAAAATTCGCCTTTATGTTCGTACCCAATACAAGTGTTCAGGAAATCAACAACACCAAGGGTATTAGTAAAGCGAGTCAGATGTGGCAACACGGTAAACTGCCTCTATTCTCCATTCCCGAAGCTAATCCTAGTATGGCCGTTGGACAGTTGGTAGATGTAGATAGTAATGGAACTTTTGCTTTTGAAGATATTCCTACAGCCTCTTCTACTTCTGATCGTGATTACAATGATTTTATTTTCCAAATCAAAGGAGCTAAAGGTACCACTCAGTCGATAGATACTTTCTCCAACTCTGAGCGTAACTGGCGCACCACGGCTGTAGGACAACAATTACTCGAATATTCTAATCGGGCGATTTTTGATCAAGGCGTTTTCTTTGTTGATCAAACTGGCCAAGTAAAAATTGACTTCCTCTATGATGGTGGTCAGTACCACCAGGGAGAACTGGGAATCTTTAGCCTCCAAGGTATGGATATGTACAAAGCTGGCTCAAACGCATTTATCCAAGAAGCAGTCCGCCGCGCCACCAGCAATTCTCCAGAGGGCTACGTTGTGGTTAAAGATGCTGAAGAGGGAGGTCTTCACAGCGATCATACTAATATTCTCCACTGGGAATCTAATTTTAATGGTGAAGAGTATCAAGGAGAGAAAATTTATGAACTGAAAGCTGGAGATGCCTTTGGTTTTGTTCACACTGCTAATGGGACTCTAAATGATATTTTAACTGGGCAGAGTTTGACAAATACCAATAGACCTCTGTTCTCTATGTCCGCAGCTAACTTAAACGATAATGTACAAGTAGCAGAAGTGCTGACCGGATCTAATAAAGTGATGATTGGGTTTGAAGATGTCGCTCTTGATCATGGTTCTAATCGAGACTACAACGATTTTGTGATCGCCCTTGAAGGAGTTCAGAGTATCGGCATCACCGACATCAAAGATGTCATGGCTCACTACCATAATTGGGTAGATACACAAATAGGAACTGATCTAATCAATTACGTTAATACTGGCAATTTGCCACCCCAACTATCACCATCGGTTGTCAGTGGTTTGTAGATATAACGCATAAAAACACAGAATTATCGGCGTTGCTGATTTTTGGGATGAAAATAATTTTGCATATATACTTGAGAAGGCTATAACTTGCGTTTTTACATTCATTAGGACTTACCCATGAATTAGGGAATATCAAACCGCAGAGGACGCAGAGGACACGGAGAAATAAGAGTTTGGGACGTTTTTTGCATAAGTCCTAATCCATCTTTTTTAAGCAAAAGCTCAATTTATGCCCTTGCAGAGTATATTCAAAACCCCCTGTAGAGACGCTCCATGGGTAGGGATTCTCGGCTCTACAGCCAAAAATCATACGCTAATATGGTTCGCAGGCTATCAGCAACGCCGAATTATCATTAGTCGAGTCCACTTGCGTGGACTTTTTTTGTGTATATTCCTATACTTTTGACTAATAAAAGAAATATTTTAGAGTTTATTTCGTGATCATAAAATTCTCATTAATAGCAGCATTTTCTATCTGATTACGAAATATTTCTAGCATATCCATAACCGTTGTATGTAATTCTATATATTTTTCTCTATCAATCAGTAAAGAATATTCACCATGTGCAATTTCATTTCTTGTCTTTAAAAGTGTTTGATCTATTAATTCAGACTTGGTAGAATAAATTGAAAAATCTATTCCCAGAGTATGAGTTATCTCCTTTAGAATTTCAGAAGAGAGATTGGATGCAGTAGAAATTGGATTTTTGGGTAGAGAACATCTTTCATCTAACTGGAAAAGAAAAAAATCACAAACAGGAATATATAATGATGATTTATTTGTCTCTTTTGCCTCTTTTAGTTTTTCTTTCATTGCCAAAGCTAAAAAATTACTAGAAAGTTCTCTATAACGCAGTTTTTTAGTTCTCACATATTCTAAATAAGAATTTGCTGATAATTTAACAAAACCCTCCCAATGAGCATATAAAATACATATTCCACTGCGAATAAATACATTATGTCTTTGAGAAGAAACATTTTTTAATTCTATCAAGGATTTAATTTCTGACAGTTCCTTTTTTCTCCAACTAAGATCATTTGCCAGTGTCTGAGTTAATTCTTCAGGAGTGCGGATGCTCATGACGGAGAAAATACTCCTCTACCAAGGGGAATAAGATGGGGTAAACGTCTTGCAGCATTGACACCCGCACCAGACCAATTATTATAAGTTGTATCTGACCAAATACTTTTGATTAAATCAGATATTTTATTTGTTGGAGGCATTTTTTGATAATTGTATCCAATTCCTAATGCTATTACCTCAAATGCTGATAATAAAAAACCGCCAAGAAATCTATCATTTTCAGGTTTATATCTTTTGAAACTATTATCTCCTGTGGTTTGATTAAGAATATCAAATGTTGTATGAAATGCAATTTCTATATAGCTATAGTCTAACTGTTGATCAAGAGCCATTTTACGCATTTCTTCTGTCAAAAAAACACTAACATCATTCCCCAGTTTTCTAATATCTTCCTCAGATTTATCAAATAAAAGAATAAAACGTAATACTAATTCCATATCATACTGTTCTTCATAAAGTCTATCACTCAAAGCAATACAATTTTTAAATGGTTCATAATTGGCAAGGGAGCGCGTCAATTCATATAATTTTTTATTTAACATCAAAAGTATACAATTTCGTACTTCTTGAGGTGTAGCAATTGAGCCTCCTGTATTTAGTCGCTGGAATAACTCATATTTAATCATCGGATCGCTTTCTTTTTTAACAATATTGACTGAAATTTTTGCTCTCCTAATTAATAAACGTTGCGTTTGAGTTAAAGAATTATCTTCATCATTTGGATCATCCCATTTTTTACCTTCTAAAGATGGTAAATATGTGGTTTTTTGTAAAGCGACTGGATCTCTGTTTTCTAAAAGACCGGTAAATTCATATATTGTTGATAATCTCTGAACACCATCTACAACATCCCAAACACCATCATCTCTTTGACTGACAAAGATTGGTGGAATTGGTATACCCAACAAAATTGATTCAATAAAAGTTGATTTTTGATATTCTGACCAGCGAAAAAATCTTTGAAAGTCTGGATTAATATCTATTTCATTACTTTGATAAAGACTCATCCATTCTCCAATAGACATTGAGTAGCCATCTGTGCGAATATCTTGGCTTGTCTTGTCAATCTCTTCTTGCAAGGGCATAACTAACAATAATATAAAAGTTGGTGAATATAGCTATCTTTTAATGATAGGCATACATAATTGTATATTATATCATTAAGCGACTATGATAAACCAAAAAAAACTAGGTTACGTTACCCAGATAGATGGATAATTAACCTTGAGGAGTAAGGGGTAATGGAATGCGAGTATTTGTAACCGGTGGTACGGGATTTGTTGGTTCTCATGTAGTGCGATCGCTCTTAGCAGCAGGATATAATGTCACTGCTTTGGTGCGTCTTCATAGCAATTTAGATAACCTGCGCGATTTACCAATAGAAATAGTCGTAGGTGACTTAAATGACCCCAATCTCTGGGAATTTATGGTAGATTGCAAGTATTTATTTCATGTCGCCGCCCATTATTCCCTGTGGCAAAAAGACCGGGAATTACTGTACCATCACAATGTCCAAGGCACACGCAACGTTTTAACAGCAGCGAAAAAAGCCGGAATTGAGCGCACCGTTTATACCAGTTCCGTTGCAGCCATTGGTGTGGGTAAATCTGGACAAGTCGTTGATGAAACCCATCAAAGTCCCGTAGAAAAATTAGTGGGAGACTACAAAAAATCCAAATTCTTAGCCGAACAGGTAGCCATAGAAGCAGCTAATCGGGGTCAAGATATAGTGATAGTCAATCCCAGCAGTCCCATTGGACCATTAGATATTAAACCGACACCCACCGGTGATATTATTTTGCGGTTTTTACGAAAACAAATGCCGGCTTATATAGATACGGGCTTAAACTTTATAGATGTGCGCGATGTAGCCCAAGGACACTTACTAGCTTTAGAAAAAGGCCAAAGTGGCGATCGCTATATCTTAGGCCATCAAAATCTTACCTTCAAGCAACTTCTCACACAACTGTCTCAAATTACCAACATCCAAGCCCCACAAACCTCCGTTCCCCCTTGGCTACCTTTAGGTGTAGCCTGGATAGAAGAAAAAATACTCTCCCCACTAGGAAAAACCCCCACGGTTCCCTTAGATGGTGTTCGCATGGCACAACAGCCAATGTATTATGATGCTTCCAAGGCCGTCCGCGAATTAGGTTTACCCCAATCCCCCCTGAACCAAGCCCTCAAAGATGCCGTTGATTGGTTTGTATCAAATGGTTATACCAAAGGGAACAGGGGAAGAGAGGAATAAATCTTTTATCACCAATCACCAATCACCAATTAGAGGAGTGTTAGTTAAATGGCGGTTAATCTACAACAAGCTATAGATATAGGCAAATATTTAGTAACTCAACGCCTATTAGGGCGCAAAAGGTTTCCCCTCGTATTAATGTTAGAACCGCTTTTTCGGTGTAACTTAGCTTGTACAGGTTGCGGCAAAATTCAGCATCCTACAGAAATACTCAAGCAAAATCTCACCCCAGAACAGTGTTTTGCAGCCGTAGAAGAATGTGGCGCACCGGTAGTTTCCATACCCGGAGGAGAACCCCTACTACATCCCCAAATTGATCAAATAGTCCAGGGTTTAATTGAACGCAAGAAATATATTTACTTGTGTACCAATGGTTTATTACTAGAAAAAAGTCTGGCTAAATTTACACCTTCCCCATATTTTAGCTTCAGCGTCCATCTGGATGGAATGCGAGAATGGCATGATAAATGTGTAGATAGAAAAGGTGTTTTTGACATTGCAGTTAAAGCCATTCGTGCCGCCAAAGCCCAGGGTTTTCGAGTCACCACCAACACCACTATTTTTGAAGGTTGTAACCCTCAAGAAATGCAGGAGTTTTTCGACTTTTTAGAAACTCTTGGTACTGACGGGATGATGATTTCTCCTGGCTATGGTTATGAATGGGCTCCTGATCAAGATCATTTTCTTCAACGAGAACAAACACGCGCCCTATTCCGAGAAATTCTGACACCATACACATCAGGTAAGAAAAATTGGAACTTCAATCATAATCCCCTATTTCTAGACTTTCTGATTGGTGAAAAAGACTATGAATGCACACCTTGGGGTAGTCCTAGTTATAGCGTTCTCGGTTGGCAAAAACCTTGCTATCTCCTGAATGAAGGATACTATACAACCTTCAAAGAGTTATTAGAAAATACTGATTGGAGTCAATATGGTCGCGCAAGTGGTAATCCTAAATGTGCTGATTGTATGGTTCATTGTGGTTATGAACCAACCGCAGCTATGGATGCAATGCTACCGCAAAATATAGGACGTTCTTTAGGAACTGTGTTTGGCAGAAGTTAGGTAAAATTTAGCTCTCAGCTATCCTCAATCAGTGGACAAAAATATCCCCGATTTCTTAAAGAAGTCGGGAATCTAATTTTTATACTCTTCAAAAAGAATAGTTTTAGCTGAGTGATACTCCCGTTAATTATTCACTGCTTTTTGATTTTATGCCAAAATTTCTTAAATAAAATATTAAAATAACGGAAACTAAAATAACGTCGATATTTTTGAGCTAATTCCTTACCAACTAGCAATATACCCAACCAAAATATAATTTCAGCAATAACCAATAATCCTGGAACTAATAAAGCTTTTTGAGTAACAGAAATTGACAAAAATGGAACAATTATAGCAATTACCAACCACGGTAAAAATGAGATGACAATTAAAACTAAACCCAGCTTTTTCATATTTGTTTTGTAACTTTGTTGAGTTCCGCGATCGCTGTTCCCTCTCTCAACGAATGAATTTAATTTTGTCCGACACTTATTGGCAATTTTTAAACCAAAATTAAACCCCCTACTAAACGCAGAGGGGGAATAATTGAAGCTGTAATTACTTATGCTTTAGGTTTAAATGTGGAGGCAACGTGCAAGTCTTTCAACTGTTTAACATCAACATTAGAAGGTGCATCTGTTAATAAACAACGGGCTTGTTGTGTCTTGGGGAAGGCAATTACATCACGAATTGATTCTTCTCCAGATAATAACATGACCAACCGATCTAAACCGAAAGCAATACCACCATGGGGAGGTGTACCATATTCAAATGCTTCTAACAAAAAGCCAAATTTATTTTGTGCTTCTTCTGGTGATAAACCAATGGCTTCAAATACCTGTTCTTGCACTTCTCGCTGATAAATCCGTAGACTACCACCACCAACTTCAAACCCATTAAATACTAAATCATAAGCTTGAGCGCGGGCTGTTTTTAAATCACTCAAATCATCAGGATGGGGTGCTGTAAAGGGGTGGTGTAATGCTTCAAGACGTTTTTCATCAGCATTCCATTCAAACATCGGAAATTCGGTAATCCAGAGTAAGTTGGTTTTCTCTGAATCTATTAAATTAAACTCCCTAGCAATAAATTGTCGCAATCTATCTAAAGTTTTATTAACAGTTGCGGTATCGGCTGCTGCAAATAATAACAAATGTCCGGCTTTTGCACCTGTGCGGGTTAAAATTTCCTGCTTTTGTTCTGCTGTTAAGTTATCTTTAATTGCGCCAATGGTGTCGATTTCGCCATCTTCTCTGACGCGGATAAATGCTAAACCTTTTGCACCGGCTTCTGCTGCTTCTCTAAATATGTCGCCACCTGGTTTAATGCGGACGTTGGAAATAGCATCATTACCGTTGGGAATGGGAAGTATTTTGACTATTCCACCATGAGAAATAGCTTCTCGAAAAACTTTGAAGCCTGAATCTTTTAATACGTCGGAAACGTCAACTAATTCTAAACCATAGCGGGTATCTGGTTTATCACTACCGTAACGGTTCATGGCTTGGGCGTAGGGAATGCGGGGGAAGGGACGGGGTAATTCTATTCCTTTAACGGTTTTGAAGATATGACAAACTAATTTTTCGTTGAGTTCGATAATTTCTTCTTCAGACATGAAACTCATTTCCATGTCCAATTGAGTAAATTCTGGTTGTCTGTCGGCACGTAAGTCTTCGTCCCGGAAGCAACGGGCAATTTGATAGTATCTATCCATACCCGATACCATCAATATTTGCTTGAATAGTTGGGGTGATTGGGGTAGGGCGAACCATTCACCGGCGTTGACGCGACTGGGGAGGATGTAATCTCTTGCACCTTCGGGGGTGGAACGGGTGAGGATAGGAGTTTCAATTTCGATGAAACCGGCTATATCTTCTAAATAACGACGCATGGCTTTGACGACTTGATGACGCAGTTGTAAGTTTTGCGCCATTCTTTCTCGTCGCAAGTCTAAGTAACGATATCTCAGCCGCAGGTCTTCCCGTACTGTTTCTGTATCGGTGATGGAAACTTGGAAGGGTAGTTGCTTACGGACAGCGTTGAGTAGTTCAATTTTGTCGGCGTAAATTTCCACTTCTCCGGTAGGGATGCGGGGGTTGAGGGATTCGGGGGGACGGTGGGTAACTCTACCAGTGATTTCTACGACATATTCGTTGCGTAGGGTGTTGGCCTGTTCGTAGGAATCTGGGGTGCGTTGCGGGTCGCTGACTATTTGGAGTATACCAGAGCGATCGCGCAAATCCAAAAATATCACGCCTCCGTGATCGCGGCGACGGTCTACCCAGCCGTACAAGGTAACAGTTTCTCCAATATGTTCTTTTCGGAGTTCGCCGCAATAGTAAGTTCGCATAATGATTAGTTTTTCTGTTTCGGGCTAGATTGGATAAATGTCAAAGCCTTCCCATTATCTAGCATCAATACTAATTGTAGTTATTTTGGGTCAAGAAAAATCGGCAAATATGGCAACCTGATTTATTTGTATTCTTGATATCCGAGATATGATGTTTGTATATTTACCTGGACATACTTAGCTGACTTGCCAATGCAGGTTAATTAGGGAGGTCCACAAGTGGAGGGAAAAACTAACCACAGAGGCGCAGAGTACACAGAGAAATCTCGGTTTAGGTCGCCCTTACTAGAAATGCTGTTAGGATGGAAAATATCACCTCCTAGACAACAACTGGAGATTAGTTAAGAGGTATGAATCATGACTGCTGTAATTTTACAAATACCACAATCTCTAAATTTCACAGATGATGATTTTGTGGAAATAGTAGCTGCTAATAAAGATTTACGTTTAGAATTATCATCTGAAGGAGAATTAACTATTATGTCACCAACGGGAGGAGAAACGGGAGATAGAAACCTAGAATTAGGAGGACAAGTTTGGTATTGGAATCGTCAAAAATGTTTAGGAAAAGCTTTTGATTCTTCTACAGGTTTTAAATTACCTAATGGTGCTACCCGTTCCCCTGATGTGTCTTGGATAAAAATAGAAAGATGGAATGCACTCACACCAGAACAAAGAAAAAAGTTTTTGCCTTTATGTCCTGATTTTGTGATTGAATTAGTTTCAGAAAGTGATGATTTGCCAGATACTCAAGCCAAAATGCGGGAATATATCGAAAATGGTTTAAGTTTAGGTTGGTTAATTAATCCTAAAAATAAACAAGTAGAAATCTATCGACATAATCAAGAAGTAGAAATTTTAAAATCTCCTAAAAATCTATCGGGAGAAGATGTATTACCAGGTTTTATTTTAGATTTAAAGCCTATTTTTATTTAAAAATCGAAAAAGTCGGTGATCTCCTAATATAGCTCTAAGATAAAAGGTTGGGTTAAGGTACGCAAACCAACCTACACAAAACTGGCTATAGTATTGTAATCAATGACTGATTTTGTTTGGGCATTAAAAACTTACCAAACTGAGAATATAATGCAGGTAAAACCAGCAAAGTTAAAGCTGTAGAAGTAAATAAACCACCCAAAACCACTACAGCTAAAGGCTGTAATATTTCTTTTCCTGCACCTGTGCCAATGACTAAAGGTATCATTCCTAACGCTGAAGTGAGAGCGGTCATCAAAATGGCGACCAATCGCTCTATTGAACCTTCAAAAATAACTTGTTTTAAAGGCATTCCCTCGGCAATCTTGCTGTTGTAGTTATCTACTAGCATGAGTCCGTTGCGTGTCGCCACACCAAATAGGGTAATGAATCCGACCAAGGAAGCCACAGAGATAATTCCACCTCCCAGTGCGATCGCAAATATACCACCTATTAAAGCTAGGGGTAAATTAATCATGATCATCAGCATGGCAGCCACAGATTTAACTGCAAAGTACATTAAGACGGCAATGATCACCAACGCCAACCCACCAAAAACCAATAAATTCTGGGTAGCTCGCTGTTCTGATTCAAACTGACCACCGTATTGAACAAAGTAGCCTGGGGGTAACTCTATCGCCTCTCTGACTTTGTTTTGAATCTCTTCCACTGCCGAACCTAAATCTCGACCGGAGACATTCGCAGAAACAACAATTAGGCGTGAAACATTTTCCCGGTTAATCGTGTTGGGTCCAGTTCCATAGTCAATGCTGGCGACTTGAGCTAGGGGTATTTTTTGACCTGTAGGTGTATCTACCAACAAATTACGGATGATGTCTAAATTATTGCGTGATTCTGGCTGTAACCAAACCACTAAGTCAAATAATTGTTGATCTTTGAGGACTTGAGAGACAACTTTACCATTTAAGGCAGTTTCCACCATTTCAGTGAGATGACCAACAGTTAAACCATAACGAGCCGCTGCGTCGCGGTTGAATTTAATTTGCACTTGTCTAATGGGGACTTGGGGTTCAAGTTGTAAGTCTACGAGTCCGGTAATTCCAGCCATAGCAGTCTCAACTTCAGAACCAATGTGGCGTAATTCTGCTAAGTCAGGTCCAAAGATTTTAACTGCGATCGCACTTCTTACTCCTGATAATACCTCATCCATGCGATGGGAAATAAAGCCGCCAATATTAGGAGCAACTCCGGGAATCTTCGCAAACTCCTCTCGCAGTTTCTCAATACTTCCTTCTCGATCTTTTAATCCTTCCGCGCTCAATTCCACATCTAAATGCCCCAAATTCACCCCCCCGGCATCTGCATCACCAGCAGCACGTCCAGCCCTTAACTGCACCGTTTTAAATCGCTTGTCGTTCTTTAGTGCCTCTTCTAATGCAAAACCCACTTGATTTGTTGCCTCTAGAGAACTTCCTGGATAAAGCAAAACTGTATTCACTAAAGATGGTTCTTGAAACTCTGGCAAAAATACACGCCCCAAACTCGGTAAAATTACCAAAGAAGCTACCAAGGATGCACCCGCTACGAGCAAAATAATTGTGGGGAAACGAATGGCAAAATTAACAATTGGTTGATAGATTCTTTGCGATAAAGCACTTACCCAAGTATCATCTGCTGGTAGTTGGCGATTTGCTAGTAATATTGCACATAGCGCCGGAGATAAGGTCATGGCCACTAATGTAGAAGCAAAAATTGAGATTAAATAGGCAATACCCATTGGCGCAAATATCCGACCTTCTACACCTGTCAGTGTGAAAATGGGGGCAAAGATAACGCCGATAATCACGGTTGAAAAAATTACACTAACTCTAACTTCTACAGAAGTATCATAAACCACCTTAAAGGGATGTACCGGATTGCTGGCTACTTGGTTTTTCCGCAGACCTCGATAACAGTTTTCCATGTCCACAATCGAGTCATCAACCACTGAACCAATGGCCACAGCCAGACCACCCAATGTCATAGTATTGATACCCTGACCGAACAAACCCAAAATCATCATGCCAATTAGGACTGATAAAGGGATGGCGCTGAGAGTAATGATAGCGGTGCGCCAGTTCATCAAAAACATCAGCAGGATAATGGAAACGATGATAATGCCATCACGTAAAGAACTGGTAACATTTTTAATAGCAGCTTCGATAAAGTTTTCTTGGCGGAAAGTTTCTGTGACTTTGACATCTTTGGGTAAACCTGCTTTCATCTCCTCCATAGCTTTTTCCACTGCTCTGGTAACAGTGGGAGTATCATTCTGTGGCTGCTTGTTGACCATCACCACAATTGCTGGTTGACCATTCAAACTACCATCTCCACGTTTTAAGCCGGCTCCAATGCGGACATCTGCCACATCCTGCATTAATATAGGTGTTCCGTCCCGTGCGGCGATAGCTGATTTTCCCAATTCCTCAATAGATTCAATGCGCCCCAAGCCCCGAATAATTAGCTCTTGGTCTGGATTTACCAAAAAGCCTCCCGCAGCATTGACATTAGCCCTCCTAGCCGCCGATGTGACTTCATCTAAGGTGACATTAAAAGCTTTTAATTTTCCTGGATCAACCAATATCTGATACTGCCGAATATCACCACCATAGACAATTACTTGAGAAATCCCCGGTACAGCCAATAATCTATTAGTGACATCCCGATCAACCAAGCGCCGCACTTCCATAAGTGGGGTTGTTTCCGCAGTAAAAGCATATTGTAAAACTGTGCCAATGGGGGAAGAAATGGGCGAGATTTGGGGATTTTCTACGCCCTCCGGCAATTTTTGCTGTACCTGTTGCAATCGTTCTGTGACTAATTGACGAGCTTGATAAACATCAGTCCCCCATTTAAAGATCACCTTAACCACAGAAATACTGACAGCAGAGGAAGAACGTACAGTTTCTACCCCTGGTGTACCATTAACCGCGCTTTCAATCGGTAAAGTAATTAGTGTTTCTACTTCCTCCGGTGCTAGTCCTGGGGCTTCAGTTTGAATTTCCACTTGAGGCGGTGCAAAGTCAGGAAGGACATCCAGCGGCATTTGTGTGAGGTTATAAGTACCCCAAATTGTGACGACAATTGCCAGTAGCACAACTATCCAGCGTTGAACAATAGACCATTTAAGGATGGTATTTAACATATTTTCTTCTTCCTTTGCGGTTCATTTAATCCGTATTCTTTCAGTAGGAAAGCAGTACGAAAAATATGACTGAAAACATTATTTTTGCGTAGTTGTAATTCATGAATTACCCCTACCTTCCTTCTGCTTTGCATAAATCCTGTCTTTTTCAGACACAGAATCATCTATTAGTATCAGATCAGATTTACTGCGACGACCAGCCATAAAAGCTACAGTAGCTAGTGCAGCACTTCCCCCGGCTGCAATCCACCAAAATACACGCAAATTAGGGGTTTTCGTCTCTGTTGTTTGTGCAGAAATTTCCGTGTGTTCGTCGTCTGCTGTTTTCTTGGTATCACCCCGCAAAGATTGAGCGTAAAGTTGGGGCGCACGCTGAGTAACAATTATATCTCCCTCAAATAACCCAGTTTTTACCTCAACCATATCTCCAGAAGTTTGACCTAAAGTGACTTCAGCCGCTTGGTAGGCATTACCATTTTGCAAATAAACCTGTTGCTTGCCATTTACTTCTACTACAGCCGTAGTGGGAATAGTCAGTATATTTGACGATTTCTGATTTGTTAAAACTTCTAGTTCTGCAAACATTCCTGGTTTGAGAACTCCATTTGAGTTATCAATTTCGGCTTTCACAGGTAAAATCCGCGTATCCCCTACTACCGCAGATCCAATTACGGCAATTTTTCCGGTGAAGGTGCTGTTAGGGACAGAAGCCACTTTCAAGTTTACCCGTTGACCAGTTTTAACTTTGTCTAAATCTTTTTCATAAATATTTGCTGTAGCAAAAACGCGGCTGTCATTAACAATTGTCATTAACTTACCACCAGCATCTTCAAATGTTTGACCGAGAGTAACTTCTCTATCAGCAACTTTACCCGCAATAGGCGCATTTACTATCACCAATCCTTGAGCATTCGTGCGGTTTCCTAATTGAGAAAGGCGAGTTTGATAGGTGGTATTACTAAGTTTAATTTTTGATTTTGCTAGTTCAACAAATGACTGTGCGGTTTTTAGTTTAGCTTCAGCCTCAATTACATCACGGCGACTATTTGCTATGGTTAATTTAGTTTTAGCTTCTGCTAATTGGGTTTGAGATTCTAGGGCTGTGCGACGCGGCAAAGCACCAGTATCGGCTAACTCTGTGTCTTTGTTATACTTTTCTTGATAAAATGCCACTTGGCTTTGTGCTTGGGCAATTTCCGAGTCGGCTATTTGTTGATAGCGATCGCTGTTTTGTTGTGCTAACTTTAAATCAGCTAATGCTTGCCGTAAATCAGCTTGACCTTGAGCTAGTTTTTCCTCAGAATTAACCCGCAGTTCTACTAAATCAAGGCTGGATACAACAGCTACAGGTTGGCCTTTTTGAACTTTAGCACCTGGTTCGACTAATAATTCAACCACTTTTGCCCCGGAAATTGGGGTAGTCACTTCTACTTTTTGGCTGGGTAAAGTTTCAATTTGTCCGGTGGTTTTAATCGCAAGGGCTAGTTGTTGACGTTTAACTGGTTCAACTTTAATTCCTAATCTTTTTGCTGTTTCTTGATCAACTTGAATAGATTTATTACTATTAGTAGCTCCATTTGTGCTTTGAAATTCATTTCCATGTCCAACGTGGGCTAAAACTACTACGGGAGTTGTTAATAACAGTAGGCTAACTACACTACTTCTGGTTATGAAGATGGGGAAAACCAGAAATTTTTCCTTCATTATCGAAAATCCTTTTAAATTGTGGAAACTTAGTCTTGAAAGTATCTGGAAATCCAAGAATCAAATCTTAATTAGTCAGACAAAATTAAATTCATTCGTTGAGGGAGGAAACTCTTAACAGAAAAACCAGTTGTGTAATTAATTCTGTCTCATTACTTATACCAAGCTTTTTGCCACTGTTTCATTTGCTCAATTTCCGTTTTTTGGGAATTAATAATGGCTTGAGCCAATTTTTTAATTTCAGGACGCTGGGACTTTTGTAAAGCATCTGTAGCCATAGTTACGGCTGCTTGATGGTGAGGAATCATGGCTGCAATAAAACGCAGATCAAATTTTGTATCAGCAGCACCTAAGTCCATATTCATCATCATTCCTTGCATTTGATCAGAAGACATTTCCATCTCATGACCCATTTTGGCATCATAAGCCATTGGTTTATTACCTGCTTTGGGATACCAAGTTTTACGCCACTGTTGCATCTGGGCAATTTCTAGATTTTGGGCTTTAATTATTTCATCTGCCAGCTTTTTCATTTCCGGGCGTTTTGATTTCTGCTGTGCTTCTTTTGCCATTATCACTGCCCCCTGATGGTGAGGAATCATCCCATCAATAAACCGCAAATCATAATTAGCATCACCTGGACCTAAATCCATTGTCATGCTGTGGTTCATGCTACTACTATGATTCATTGTTTGATCAACAGTAGTATTTTGGACTTGGTTTGGGGAAGCATCTCTAGAACAGCCTGCCAGTATGATACTAGAAGAAAATGCAATACCCGTAGTCAGAGAAGCCATTAAAGTAAATGTCGTTAAAAATCTATTTTTCAGATTCTTCAATTGCATATATTTTCCTGTTACCTTTCATATAGTTTGACATTTAAAAATGAAATTAAGATGAAATCACAATGAGAGTGCTATTAGTTGAAGATGAACCAGATTTAGCAGTTGCCATTAAGCGAACTCTGATTCAGCACAAATATCTAGTTGATTGGGTAATGGATGGTAAAGAAGCATGGGCATATTTAGAAAATAGCTACACACAATATACACTGGCTATTTTTGATTGGATGTTACCAGGATTGTCGGGTTTAGAATTGTGCAAACAGTTACGCCACAAGAACAATCCTCTACCTGTATTAATACTTACGGCTAAAGATACGATCGCAGATAAAGTGATTGGGTTAGATGCAGGTGCAGATGATTATTTAATTAAACCGTTTGGTATGGTAGAATTACTGGCCAGATTGCGTGCTTTACAGAGGCGATCGCCCCAGTTTCAACCCCAAAAATTAACTATTGGCAACCTAACCCTAGATTACGGTAATAATTTGATTGTTACTCAAAACGCCACAGGTAATAAACAAGAAATTTCCCTCACCAATAAAGAATTTCAACTATTAGAGTATTTTATGAAGCACCTAAACCAAATTCTGACCACGGAACAAATTCGCAATCAGCTTTGGGAAGTAAGTGCAGAACCCATCAGTAATGTAGTAGCGGCTCAAATCCGGTTGCTGCGTCGCAAATTAGTTAATAGTGGCTGCACAAACATGATTGAAACTCTGCACGGTACAGGATATCGTCTCAATTTCTAGCCATATTTCTAGCCATGAATCAAAATAAACTATTTGCCCAAACCAGATTGCGTTTAGCTTTGTCCTATGCCCTGATCCTAGCCTTGATTTTAACCATCTGTGGTTTCGGTATTTACAGAGCATTTTACCATGCCTATTGGGTAACATTAGACCGAGAATTAGAATCTGTTGCTGGAACTTTACACGACAGTATTGAACTTAAATTACAGCAACCAGGTCAGTTAGAACCTATCATACAGCAGATTTTACCAAATATTTGTGTGGTTAATACTAGCTGTATTCAAGAACAGTCAAATCCTAAACGTCATATTTTAAGTGCGATCAATCAAGGAAATTACTATCTCCGATTTTTCGATAATTCAGGACGCTTAATTGCTATAGCCGGAACTGATCCAGAGGGATTACCTTTAGTCTTTAATAAACAACTTTGGCAAACTCTTAAAGATCACAAAGGCAACCTCTACCACCAGATTTCCCTGGTTCTGCACACCAAGGATAATCGGGATTGGGGTTACATTCAAATAGGGCGCAGTCTGACAGATTTTAAGAGTTATCTTGTTGTAATTAAACTTACTTCAATCTTGGGATTACCCATTGTCTTACTCCTAGTTAGTGTCGCTAGTTGGTGGTTAGCAGGGTTAGCAATGCAACCAATTTATCGCTCCTATAAACAAATCCAAGAATTTACAGCAGATGCAGCACATGAATTGCGGACACCCCTAGCAGCAACACAAGCAACGGTAGAATCAGCCCTATTGATGCCCCAATTAGAAGACATAGAAATCAGAGAAACTTTACGGACTCTACAACGTCAAAATCAACGACTGACGACTCTAGTAACGGATTTACTCCTGCTGACTCGCTTAGATCATCAACATAGTCGGACACAACGGCACATTTGCTGTTTAAATGAAATTATCAATGATTTAATTGAAGAATTTGCCGCCTTAGCGATCGCTTCTCAAATTCAACTCATATCGGACTTCCGTATATCCACCCCCATCAATATTTGCGCTTATGAAGAACAGCTTTATCGTTTACTTTCTAATCTCATCATCAATGCCATTCAATACACACCACAGGGAGGGAAAATCGTCGTTTCTTTAAACCGTAGTTACCATTATGCTGTAATTCAGATTCAAGATACTGGCATCGGTATTTCTGACCAGGAGCAAATGCGGATATTTGATCGGTTCTATCGAGTAAATAGTGGCACTGGTGGTTCTGGATTAGGATTAGCGATCGCTCAAGCAATTGTTCAGGCACATCACGGTAGCTTAACTGTTCAAAGTCAGTTACAAAAGGGTAGCATTTTCACTATTAAATTGCCTTGTGTCAAGGCATAAACAACATTATCGACACACTAATTTATCAAAGCATAAAATTTGAATAGGCATTCTACAGAAATTGGATAAAACTTATGGCTGATCTTAAACCGTTTGGAAACCATAAAATTAATACTTTAGCAGTCAAATCTTCCGTTACTTATGTCTCATTTTTGGGTTTGATCATTGGGGTAGGAATTGGAAATACGGTACTTTTAAATCCAACCATCAGCGTTGCTCAAACTCCCACAGCAACGGAGCTTAATCGGCTCTTTGTTAATCCCAATACAGGAAATAACAAAGTCGGTAATGGTAGTACACAAGCTCCTTTACAGACAATTACCCAAGCCTTGCAAGTTGCACGACCAAATACTATTATTATCCTAGCTCCAGGTACATACAGCCTTCAAACAGGAGAAATATTTCCGTTAATTCTCAAACCAGGAGTTTCTATTCAAGGTGACATTACCAACAAAGGTAAGACTGTAAAAATTATTGGTGGTGGTGAATATCTCAGTCGCAGTTTTGGTAGACAAAATATTACTGTTGTCGGGGCTAACCAAACGACTTTAAGTGGTGTAACTCTCACCAATACTAATAGACGTGGTTATGGTTTATGGATTGAATCTACAAATCCGGTGATTGAGGAAAATACATTTATTGGTAGTATCCAAGATGGCGTTTCTATTACAGGGAATGCTACTCCTAAGATTAGCAAAAATTATTTTGAGCGCAACGGTGCAAATGGCATCACAACTTCCGGTAATTCCCGTCCCGAATTGCGAGATAATATCCTTCAACAAACTGGTTTTGGCATTAATATCACACAAAACTCTGCCCCGTTAGTTATTGGTAATCAATTAACTAAAAACAGATCGGGAATTTTAATACAAGCTAATGCTAGTCCGGTTTTACGAAATAATTTAATTCAAAGTTCTCAAGAAGATGGTGTGGTCATAATTTCTCAAGCCACACCAAATTTAGGTAGTATGGCTGAACCTGGAAAAAATGTATTTAGAAATAATGCTCGTTATGATATCAACGCTAAAGCTGCCAAGCAATTAATTTTTGCAGGGGGTAATAATCTAGCAGCAAATCGCATTGTCGGCAAAGTTGATCTCAAAGCACAAAAAGCCCCAATTGCCAAAAATCCTGCACCAATACAGGAAATATCTCCAGGTAAAGAAATTATTTTTACTGCTCCCTCAGTTCCCAAAACTACCAATCAGGACTCAATAGCTAGTTTACCAATCCAGGGAATACCAAGAGGTCGGGTAATTATACTTACTGCTCCAATTATGCCCAAAAGTTCTTATCCAACGGTGACATTGGCCAGTAGTAGTATTACAAGGCAACCGGGTAAACTGCCACCATTACCAAGCAATTTAGAAACCTCATTAGAGGAATCAAATAGCAAGCAGTTTAATTATGTAAGCCTTCAACCCCAAGTAATTGAATTTACTGCCCCTCAAGTATCGCCAGTTCCCCAGACAACCCCTATTTCAACGCCCAAAAAAGTTGCACCTATTACGACTGGTGTACGTTACCGTGTGGTAGTTTCAGCGGTTACTGACCAGCAACAGCAATTAGTGCGATCGCTCGCCCCTGATGCTTTTCCCACAATCTGGAACGGTCGTACAATGATGCAGGTGGGAGTTTTCAGTAGTCCCAATAATGCGAGTGAAATCAGCCAACTCTTCAGTAATCAAGGTTTAAGGACAATGATTGAGCAGTTATAGTAGGAGATTGGTGATGGGTGATTGGTAATATGTTAATCCTGTGTATTTTTGCAGGGATTGTCCTAGTGGTCTGTGCAGATGCCAGTCCTTCTGGGTCATTTTGTCATGTCTTAGTCTAAACTCCAGATATTGAGTATTTCTAGGGAATCGGGTAAAAACAAAAACCCCCTCTAAGACATAGAAGGGGTTTTTGA
>NZ_JAYGHC010000078.1:0-20775 GCF_034932285.1 Cronbergia sp. UHCC 0137 | reverse complement strand
TGGAACACCTGCGGTCACTTGGGAAGGAATTGCCGGCTTCCCTGAACCAGATGGTACTGGTGGTGGTTTCTTTGTTACCTTAACTCAACCGATAGCATCCCTCAGCCTCAAAGTGTTTGATGATGGTGGTGGTGAAGGGACTGAAACCTTTACCTTCAATGTCGTAGATGGAGAACAGTATCAAGTCAGTCCCGATGGTGGTAGTGTCACTTTCACCATTAGTGATGTCCCCACCAATCCAATTGGTGATGCTGGGGATAATAACTTAGTTGGTACCGACAACAGAGATAGTTTGTTTGGTAATGGTGGTAATGATTCACTGTTTGGTAATGGTGGTAACGACCATCTGTTTGGTGGTCCTGGTGACGACTTATTAAATGGTGGGGAAGGTAATGACTCACTATTTGGCGGTACTGGTAATAACACTTTACTGGGTGGCGCTGGTAATGATTACTTGTCTTCCAGTGGTACTGGTAATAACGTGTTAGACGGAGGTGACGGTAACGATCTCCTTTATGGTGGCGCTGGTAATAATACTTTACTGGGTGGTGCTGGTAATGATATTATCTACAGTGGATCTGGTCAAAACCTAATTAACGGTGGTCTTGGTAATGACACTATCTTCTTGAATGGTGGTCAAGATACTGTTGTTATTGCTCAAGGTGCAGGTATTGACTCTATTAATAACTTCCGAGTCAGCTTGGGTCAAAAGATTGGTTTGAGTGGTGGTCTGACGTTTGATCAACTAACTTTGACTCAAAGTAATTTTAATACGCTGATTCAAGTTGGTGATGAAACTCTGGCTGTGTTGAAGTTTGTTCAATCCAGTAGCTTGGATTCATCTACATTTACGGTTGTGTAAGCTACTCTACTCCTCCCCTGACAAAGGGGAGGAATTTTGGACGTTGCTGATGAATGGGATGATTTTTGTTTCACGCAGAGGCGCAGAGGCGCGGAGAGTATAGAAACATTCAAAAAACTATGAACTTTAGCTTATTTTATTTCGATGGTGATGGCTCTGTTACTCGTCCCAATCAATATCAACTTTTAACTGAAAGTGCTAAATTTGCTGATGCTAACGGTTTTACGGCTGTTTGGACTCCAGAGAGGCATTTTCACCCTTTTGGTGGTCTTTATCCCAATCCGGCCTTGACGAGTGCGGCTTTGGCTATGATTACTAAGCGGGTACAACTACGGGCGGGGAGTTTTGTTCTACCTTTGCATGACCCTGTACGGGCGACTGAAGAGTGGGCTGTGGTAGATAATTTATCACATGGTAGGGTAGCGATCGCTTTTGCTTCTGGTTGGACTGTGGATGATTTTGTCTTGGCTCGTGAACCTCATGCTCACCGCAAAGCTGTTATGTGGCGTGATTTGGAGGTGATGCGAAAACTTTGGCGGGGTGATGCAGTTGAACGTCAAGACGCTACTGGCAAAACTTTTACCGTAAAATCACTACCTAGACCTGTACAAAAAGAACTTCCTGTGTGGATGACTTGTCAATCTTCAGAAACTTTTGTGGAAGCAGGAAAATTAGGAACTCATGTTTTGACTTCCTTATTAGGTGGTACTCTTGATGATATTGTGCCGAAAATTCAACTCTACCGGAAATCTTTAGCAAAACACGGACATGATCCTCAAGGGGGGAAAGTGGCATTGATGATTCATACTTTTTTGGGGGATAATATCAATGATGTGAAAGCAAAAGTTACCCAGCCTTTCTGTAATTATCTGAAAACTCATTACGACTTGCTGGAAAATTTAGCTAAGGGGATGGGTTTAAATGTCAGTATCAAAAACTTTTCTGAAGATGATATTGATAGTTTACTGCAATTTGGTGTAGAAGGATTTATGAAAGGGCGATCGCTCATTGGTACTCCTGCAAGTTGTAGTCCATTTGTTGAACAAATTCACGCTGCTGGTGTAGATGAAATTGCTTGTTTAATTGATTTTGTTCAAGATTACGATTTGGTCATGGCAAGTTTACCCTTTGTGAGTCAATTGCAAAAACTTACAAATTAACAAAATTTACCAAACCGAATATATAAAGTGGATTTTCTTGTCGAGTGCGGTGCGTCAGACCCGATAATTTACCGACAATTAACAAAGGTTAATCATCTGACGCACCCTACTAATGGGCAGTTGTGTAAGTTGTAATTAAGTTTATATGAAAAAATGTCAAAAATTGACGATTATTTTTAGTTTATTAAGTCTGTCTACAGCTTGCACAACATCACAAGCAAATATTAACTCTAGCCTTCAAACAACAATAGAAACTGCACCTGTGACTGCTGTTGTCGCGTTGGGACAAATTGAACCAGAAGGAGAAGTAATCAGACTTTCTGTTCCCAATGCTCAAGATAGTCGGGTTAACCAAATTTTGGTGAAGGAAGGTGATTTTGTTCAAGCAAATCAAGTTATAGCAATTTTACAAGGAATTGACCAATTAGAAGCTGATTTACAAGATGCAGAAGCTGATGTGCGTTTACAAAAAGCGGAACTTTTAAAGGTACAACAAGGTGAAGCAAAAAAAGCCGAAATTGCTGCCCAAAAAGCTACTATTACTCGATTAAAAGCACAGCTAAAAGGAGAAGAAATACAAAAAAAAGCAGCTATAAATAGTGCAGAAGCCATATTACAAGAAGCCCAATTAACTTATCAACGTCGTCAAGATTTATCTACACAGGGCGCAATTTCTCTTGCAGATGCAGATACAGCCAAACGAGAATTAGCAACGGCTGAAGCTGCATTAATAGAAAGCATGGCAGAGTTAGAAAAAACCATCACGACTTTACAAGCACAAATTACTCAAGAGGAAGCGACATTAGCCCAATTAAAAGAAATTCGTCCTGTAGATGTAGAAATTTATAAAGTACATTTAGAAAAAGCAAAAATTGCTGTTATTCAAAGAAAAGCTCGGTTAGAAAATGCCAAAGTTCGCGCTCCTTCTGCTGGACAAATATTAAGAATAAACACTCGCATTGGTGAACAAGTCAACACTAATCAAGGTATTGTCGAAATTGCTCGCACTGACCGAATGTTTGCTGTAGCCGAAGTTGCCGAAACTGATATTGATAAAGTTCGTCGAGGACAAAAAGCAACTATTAGCAGCGAATATGGCGGCTTTAGCGGAGAAATTAAAGGTACTGTTGAACAAATTGCTTTACAAATTGGTAAGAGAAATATTCAAAATGTCGCAAATACAAGAGGTCCTACTACTGATGATAATTCACGAGTAGTTGCTGTAAAAGTGCGTGTTGATCCTCAATATAATTCCAAAATTGCCGCATTAACTTATATGTTGGTACGAGTTAAAATTGATATTAGTAATTAGTTGAAATTACATTAAAAATTACCATTTATTCATGTTAAAACCAATTTTCAAAAAAGTACAATTCCAGTCTTCCCTTGCTTGGTCACAATTATCCCATCAAAAAATGCGTCTTTTAGTAGCAATGGGTGGAATTGCATTTGCCAACATCTTGATTTTTATGCAGTTGGGTTTTAGACAATTATTTACCAGTGGTGCTACTCTTTTACCAGAAAGTTTCAAAGGAGATTTATTTTTATTACATCCAGATACCAGATTTTTAGGTTCAATTGAATTTGATCGTTTACGACTTTATCAAGCAGCAGGAATTAACGGTATTGCTGATACTATTCCTGTTTATATAAATTCTGGTGTCTCTTGGGCTTATCAACAAGAATATCAATCTTACGAAGCGCGGGTGATTGCATTTAATCCTAACAGAACAATTTTTGATCTTCCTGAACTTAATGCTCAACTTTATAAAATAAACTTACCTAACAGTTTTCTGTTTGATCGGTTTGCAAAACAAGAATTAGGAACTGTAGTTAAAGATTTTAACAATAATCAAGATGATAAAATTACAGTTTTGATTAATAGACGTAAAGCTGAGATAGTGGGACTATTTAACCTTGGTAATTCATTCTTTTTAGGTACTGGTAATTTGATTACGAGTGAAGCTAATTATGCAGAAATATTTGGTAAGAATATTTTAAATAGAGTCAGCATTGGTATAGTTATTTTAAAACCTGGTGTGAATTTAGAAGCAGTAAAGACTGGTATTGAAAAGAATGTACCGGGAATTAGTGTCTATTCTCATCCAGAATTGATTGCTAAAGAATTGAAATACCAACAAGAAAATCCAGCCGGATTAATTTTTAGTTTTGGTGCAGTGATGGGGTTTATTATTGGGGTAGTAATTGTCTATCAAGTTTTGTATGCCGATGTGAGAGATCATTTAGCTGAATACGCTACCCTCAAAGCAATGGGATATTCTGATATTTATCTGTTATTAGTTATTTTTCAAGAAGCGACAATTCTGAGCGTATTAGGTTTTATTCCGGGGTTTTTTGTGTCTGTGGGTATGTACAATTTTCTCGCAGGTTTGACACGATTGGAACTGCTGATGACACCTAATCTGGCTATTTTGGTGTTGATTTTAACATTGATTATGTGTCTAACTTCAGCAGCGATCGCATCAAATAAACTTCGTTCTGCTGACCCCGCAGACGTTTTTCAGTAATTCCTTGACGAATATTTTATTTAAATATAAAGCATCATGTCTTTTGATAATAAATCTAATAATTGTCTACGATTTGAATTAATAAAAAAATGATCTCCTGGTAGCATTTGCAGCGAGAATTTACTAATTGTATGTTTTTTCCATGCCAATAATTCCTCTTGACTAACTTCCTGATCTTCAACACCTCCAAAGGCTGTAATCCCACAAGAAAATGGTGCTGATTCTGTGTAAGTATAAGTTTCTAAAACGGCAAAATCTGCTCTTAAAGTTGGTGATAAAAGTTCCATTAATTCTCTATTTTCTAATACTGCTGTTGGTGTCCCATTTAAACGACTTAATTCTTTTACAAACTCTGTTGGTGGTAAGTTATGAATTGCTGGTCTTGAAGTGGGGAGATGAGGTGCAATTCTACCAGAAACAAATAAATGTACTGGTGTTAAACCATAAACTCGTCGTAAATAACACGCCAATTCAAAACAGATTAAACTACCCATACTATGACCGAAAAATGCAAAAGGTTGATTTAAATTTGCTAAAATTGCTTGGCCAAGTGCATTAATTAAAGGTTGCAGACGATTGAATACAGGTTCTAGTAACCGATTTTCTCTTCCTGGTAGTTGGACTGTACAAATTTCTATTTTTGGGTTTAATTCTTTGTTCCATTCACGAAAAACAGATGCTCCTCCTCCAGCATAAGGAAAGCAAAATAAGCGTAATTTTGCTTGGGGATTTGGTTGAGGGATGATGAACCAAGAATTTTTGATCTTACTAAAGTTCATGATGGATATAAATAGTAGTGTGACGATCGCTCTATTTTATATTCAATTTTATGGCTCTTGTGTCCCTTTGATCAAGAACTAATATTAAAATGCCAATTTATATTTTCTAATGATATCAAAATTCCTGTAGAGACGTTCCATGGAATGTCTCTACATCTAAATTCAGACGTAGTTTCAGCAACGCCAATAATTTCTCCCCTCCCTGTTCCCTGTTATAAATTATTTTGAAACATTGCTGTACTCAGATAACGTTCTCCAAAGGAAGGCTGAATCATGACAATTAATTTACCAGCATTTTCTGGACGTTGACCCACTTGAATAGCGGCACACAAAGCTGCACCAGAAGATATTCCTGATAATAAACCTTCTTCTTTTGCTAATCTTCTACCATAGTCCATTGCTTGATCGTCACTGACACGAATCACTTCATCAATTAAGTCTTGACGGAGAATATCGGGGATAAATCCTGCACCAATACCTTGAATTTTGTGGGGACCGGGTTGACCACCAGAGAGAATGGGACTGTTGCTTGGTTCAACAGCGATCGCTCTAAAACTCGACTTCCTTTGTTTAATTACCTCTGCAATTCCAGTAATTGTCCCCCCAGTCCCTACACCAGCAATTAAAATATCCACTTCTCCATCCGTATCCGCCCAAATTTCCTCTGCTGTTGTTTCTCGATGAACCTTGGGATTGGCTGGATTACGAAACTGTTGCAGCATCAAAGCATCAGGAGTATTAGCCGCAATTTCCTCTGCTTTACGGATTGCTCCCTTCATTCCCTCAACCCCTGGTGTTAACTCCAAAGTCGCACCATAAGCCTTTAACATCGCTCTTCTTTCTTGGCTCATGGTTTCTGGCATAGTTAAAATTAACCTATAACCACGGGCTGCTGCTACCATTGCCAAACCTATCCCAGTATTGCCCGAAGTTGGTTCTACTAACACGGTTTTGCCTGGAGAAATCAGACCCTCAGCTTCCGCAGCTAAAATCATACTCAACCCAATCCGGTCTTTTACTGAGGCCGCTGGGTTCATACCTTCTAATTTGACAACTATTCTGGCCACCACACCCTCAGCTTGGGGAATTTTGTTGAGTTGAACTAAAGGAGTTCTACCAATAAGTTCTGTTACGTCTTTAGCAATTCGCATTTATTAATTCCTAAAATTTGCTTCTGTTGATTTTAATTACAAACCTAATTGTATCAACTGTTGATTCTAATTCGTTAGCTATCTTTTAAAAAAATTAATACTTTTTTTGATTAATTTGAGTTATTTTAAATTCAGTTCTTATTTGTCATCAAATATTGTCATTTGAGTACAAGTTTCACCGACCAATTAGAGAAGCTAAACCTCCTCATCTCTTAGCCTACATTGCTTTCTAGTTGAGTACAAAAGTTCCCGCCCCCCAGTTGATAAATGCTAGTACCCCCTCCTGAAAATACTAGCACCCCTACCCCAAAATATTTTTACAAAACTTACGACATCAGCATCACAGTCTTTGAGTACCAGCTTAATGATTTTAATAATCTTAATCTGGGGGTAGTAAACTGTGTCCATAAAAGGCAACTGCTATAAAACTATCAGGATTTACGCAGAGATTCCCCTCTACCCCCCGAAATTCCTAGATGCAAATCTGGAGAACTAGGGGGGACTTCTTAACCCCTCATTTAGAAGTTTAAGGGAATAAATTCTGTCAGTATTTTTCAATGCCGAATTGCTAAATCATGATGTTTTGAGTATTTGGTATATGTACTCATAACTGATGAAAAGTAAAAATTTGCATCGGCTATGGGAAAGATGGAAATTTGGAAATACAGTCATCAACCACAACAAAAATTTTCTGCCTGGGTTAATACAACCTAGTAAGGGAGAACAAAGATGAAATCCAAACTTTTAAATGTGTTGATAGTTTGCGTGGTTATGTTAGCTGTGCTTTCTCCAGGAATATTAGTATTTAATTTAATTTGGGGAAGACATATAGAGTTAGTTAAGACACAGAATTTATCTTGTGAAATCAACAAAATAAATAAAGGTATTCATGACTCTTACCCCCAGGTAGACGGTGCAAATACTTCTAAATATCAGGCTACCATAAAAGCATCTAATGCTACTGTTACCGAGCAAATCAAAAGCATAGTCCAAGAATATAAACTTGCGACAATTTTACAATGGTTAGTCTTGGGTACGCCTATTGTCGTTGGCTTAGGAATCATTGCTTATGATAGGTATCTTGTGTATCGTAGTGCTGTTTTAAGAGAACAGATGGAAATGCTGGAAAGACTTTGGCAGCAAAGCATAGAGCAATAAGTAATCTCAATTTTATCCCTTCACAATTAATTCAATTACCATGACAGAAGAACGCCAAACTCAGTATTTTAATTTGATTGATGAACTTCTCAGATGTGCTAATGGTCAAGAACCAGAAGTTTTGGAAGCTCAACCAGAATTGATTGATTCTGGTTTTGTGCATACAATGTTACAAGTTGCCACTATGTTTGCCCATGAAGGTAATCAAGATGGCGCTCAGTTTTTATTCTTTATTGCACGAGAATTAGCCAAACAATTGGGATTATATCCTGAAGTTTCTAATGAAGTGGCGAATCAGGAGTGATAATGCTATTGACTTCTACTGATGCTGGACAAATAGCCTTAGAGTTCCTGTTGGCAGATTGGAATATTTCGGAAGAGTACAGAGATTGGTTTACTATTGTTAATTCTCGCTTAATTGGTGAGAGTTGGTATGTTATAGAATTAGGTGTAGAAGGATTTCCCGATCGCTGGTTTATTCAGGTCTATGACACAGGAATGTGTGATCCTAATTATACGTTTAATTCTCCCATTTCTGGATCTGAAGGATATATAGATTTACAGACTTTACCAAATATGATCAGCGAAGTTTTGGTCGCTGAACGTAATTCTAGATAAAGGGAACAGGGAACAGGGAACAGGGAACAGGGAATAAAATAATTATTATTCCGACTTTTACTGTTACGAAATTATCTATTTATAGAAGTGGTTTCTTTTTGAGGAAGCACTTTTTTTTTTGAGAATAATTTTAGATTTAATTTGGATTTAATTGGCAATTTGTCATGCTTGAATGACAAAATTATGTTATGATGAATAGCGTGATGGACGCTACAGAAATATCAGTCAAATGATTACTGAAGATATCCTAGCCAAAGAATTCACAAGAGTCGTCAACCAATATTACCCTAATGCCGGGAAAGTATTGGAAGGGTGTCACGTGAAAGTCATCACCTGCTTTTGGGGACGACCTGCTAAACGTTTTCAATACATAGGGATTTATTGTTCTGAAGACAAAATGCCCGATGTGAAAGCGCGAAAAGAAATATTAAGGGAAATAGCAGAGAATATGGGTTTAATTCAGGTAGTTTGCATAAATGCTAAACGACTGCTACGAGATCCGATGTCGAAGCTAAAACAGTCTGATACCCGTTTATGGTTGGATTTACACTTAATTGCGGCCTAGAATAGCGATCGCTAAAAAATGAAAACAGGACTTTTCTGCAATTACGAAAATCATCACCAAGATGCCCGTCGTGCCATCTTTGAACAAGTTTTATTGGTAAAAGAAGTGGAAAAACTGGGTTTTGAAGAAGCTTGGGTGACAGAACAACACTTCAATCAATTCAATCTCAGTCCGTCCATTTTGTTATTGATGGCACATTTAGCCGGTGTCACCTCCACCATCCGCTTAGGGACTGGGGCGGTATTGTTGCCGTTTAATAACCCCATCCGGGTAGCGGAGGATATAGCTACTTTAGACAACCTTTGTAATGGG
Source organism: Cronbergia sp. UHCC 0137 (assembly GCF_034932285.1). Taxonomy (NCBI): domain Bacteria; kingdom Bacillati; phylum Cyanobacteriota; class Cyanophyceae; order Nostocales; family Nostocaceae; genus Cronbergia; species Cronbergia sp. UHCC 0137. The sequence goes on along the minus strand of NZ_JAYGHC010000078.1, from coordinate 11,642 downwards.
AGATTGGCTTTTGGAGTAGCCAAAGGTGGACCCTTTCCTCAACACAACCAGCATTTTGGCGTACCGATAGCTGAAACTCGTCCTCGGATGTTAGAAGCGATCGCCCTAATTCAAAAACTATTATATGACACAGATGTATCATTTAATGGCCAATATTACCAATGCGATCGCCTAACTATTTATCCCCAACCACTGCAAAAACCAATTCCCGTCTATATTGCCAGTGGTGACGACGAAGCCATCAGATTTGCTGCCCAAAACTCCTTAGGTTTAATGGGTGGTCCCCCCTTTGCCCTAGAAAGGTTAAAAAAGACCATCAGCAAATACCAGTCAATCAATTCCCTTGGTCAAGAAAATTTCCTGTTAGCGAGGTTTTTCTTTGTCGGAGAAACCAACGAAACCGCAGTTAGTGAAGCGCTACCTTTCATTCGTCAATTCAGCCAGAAAATGATCGCTAACTCGGCTGAAATCATGCAGAAAAGTCCTCAAAAAGCTTTTGATCGGACAAATATTTGTTTCGACGAAGACTATTTAATTGAAAACTCAATTATTGGTGATGTAAAAACCTGTCGAGACAAAATCAAGAAATTTCAAGACCAACTAAATCTCAGCACACTGGCGCTTAAACCCTCATCTTTGTCTCTGCGAAAAAATTTAGAGAGTTTGAGACGCTACAATCAAGAGGTGCAAAATTATGTCTAAATTACCAATGCTTCCTCCCGATGATTTACCTCCCAGTCAGGTAACAAAAGAGGATGGAATGCTGCATTTAGAATTAGAACAGTCAATTGGCAAATGTTTTTATTACGCTTGCGATCGCATCACCCAAGTATTACTTTCTAACTGTCAATGGTATTTAACCAGTAACGGCAATAGTTTAACCTTAATTATAGATTGTCCTGACATAGTATCTTACTGGCATATAGTCAGCAACATTCCCCAATTAGGCAATAGGTTAGAAAGATTTACTACTGATGGAAAAATCAGAGTTTACCCACCCTTTGGAAAAGGAATGCCCTTTGAAATTCGGGTCAACGAAATATCAGCCTATCGAGATTGGTTATAGGAGATTTATCAACAACCTGCGGTGCTTGACATAGTATCAATAATGGTGCTATGATATTTTTTACAGACATTTTTGGACTAACTATAGGCATCGTAAATAAGATTTGAAGAACTCCAAATCGTTTAGGTGGGCAATGCCCACCCTACTAGAAGAAACCTTTATAAATTTACTTATGTGGATACTCAAAAAAATTTCTTTAAATGGGAAAAACGACATTGGAATTAGTATGTTCTTATTTAGCATTGTATGGGGTATAACAGCTTATTTATGCTTTAATCCCCCATATGATTATTATGGATATGGTCTGGAATATAGCAGAATTAGATTAGTAAATATATTGATAGGAAGGCCTGCGTTGGGTTGGATTTATGCAATCAGTAGTGTCATCTGCACACTAATAGGTATTATCGCAACATATAAGGCTTTTCATCCAGAGAAACTTGATTGAGTGTGAGCAGTATTTGTATCCATTTTTAACTCTGTTGGGTATAAAGCAAGTTTTAGCTGCAATTGAGAAAATTGAAAAGATGGAGGAAACAGAAGATGGTTAACTACGAACACTATACTTATAAAATTACTTGGTCAAGTGAAGATCAAGAATTTGTAGGATTATGTGCAGAATTTCCTAGCCTATCTTATCTTGATGAAAACCGGAATGCCACACTTGAAGGTATTACAAATTTAGTCAAAGATATAGTAACTGATATGGAAAATAATAATGAAGAAATTCCAGAACCCATAGCAGAAAAAAGCTATAGCGGTAAATTTCAAGTACGCATTACCCCAGAACTTCATCGTAAGTTAGCGATAGAAGCAGCAGAAGAAAAAGTTAGCTTAAATCGCTACGTGAACTATAAACTTGGATAATAAAGCAGAAAGAGAGATCACATATTTTCTTCTTTCTTCCTTAGCGATCTTTGCTCCTTTGCGGTTCAATAAATCCATATTCCTCAGAAATAACTTCAGGTAGCCAAATAATAAAAGTAGTACCAGGAGAAATAACAGAACTAATAATAGAAGAAATAGCCGGACTAAAAACCTCCAATTCCCCGTGCATTTGTGCTATTAACTGTTTAGCGATCGCAATACCTAAACCCGTACCAGGAATTGACGTTTGTGCTTGCACACCCCGATAAAATCGTTCCCCCAAATGAGGCAAATCTTCAGGGGGAATACCAGGGCCAGTGTCACTAATAGCAATACCTTGAAAACGATCCTTTTCTTGCCCAACCTGAATTAAAACCTTACCTCCAGCCGGAGTATATTTCAAAGCATTATCAATAATATTACTTAAAACCTCTCGTAAAGCCTTAACATTGGCACTAACCAGAGGCAAATCGGGAATAATATCCACAATTAACTTCACATTTCTTTCTTGGGCAATAGCTTGAGCCGATAATAACAAAGGCGCTAATAAATCAGCAACACAGCAATTAGTGACATTTTCACCCGTTCCCGGCAACAATAACGGAGATTTGGTATCCACAAAAACCTCTCCTGCTGGTAAAGGAATAGGTTCTAAATCAGCCTCAGTTAGATCAATCACCTGATCGAATTGTAACAATAGTTCCTGGAGGCGATCGCTCTCCCGCACAATACTAACAGCCACATCTCGATTAGGTTCAGCTTGTCGCAATCGTTTTAACAGCAACTTCCCAAAAGTGCGAATAGCAGTTAAAGGGTTACGAAACTGATGTAACAGATTATCCAGCAAATCTCGCTGCTGTGCTTGGAGAAGTCGTTGTTGCTGTAACTGTTGTTCCAACCAAGCCCGTCGCTGATCTAAAATACAAGCGATCGCTATAGTTTTAGCTATGCGTTGAATTTCCCCCTCTTCCCCTTCATTCCAAGCCCTATCGTCCCTAGCCGTCACCAGCAACCCCATCATCACACCCTCATAAACCAGAGGTAAAACAATTTGTTTACCACTCAACAGGTAATCCTCCTGTAAATTCGGTTCAGGTTGACTTGTTGACCCACCAAAGAATCCTGATCCTGCTGTTAAAAATCTCCCCGGACGCTTAGGTAAAGCCAAAACATTACCTACAGTCGTTTCAGTCACATTATCCTCCAGCCTTAACGCCCCCGACTCAGGATAAACCACCACCGGAACCAATTGCGCCTCACCCGTGGGAGATTCCACCAAATCCTGCGTTAAATAAACAACACTCAAAGACGCGCCCAACCCTTGAGTCAGCAACATTATTTGCTCTTGGCACAAAATTACAAAATCAGAACTGGCAGACCTTAACATTTTTAGCTCTTGCTGAGAATTACAGAAACCGCTTGATAGTGTCCCCTCACTCGAAGTAGGGTGTTATATTCAATTTTGTCAAACAAAATTAAACTGATTGATGGAGATAGGCAACAAGCTGTGTAATTAAATTTATCCAGGTAATTAAAGGGACAAAATTTTAAAAAATACTGAATTGTCTCCATACCATTTTATCAAGCTTAACCAACTCTTCAGCCATTAGTCATTAGTCATTGGTAATTCTCCCCTCACTTTAAATTGTCCTCATTTTTATATATTATTTTTTCTTGTATCAAAACATTAAAAACCATTGATTTTTTAAATTAGAACTTATATAATTACGACGGATTTTGTAGCTATAACTACAATCTACAGCTTGAAAGAGGAGGACAATAGGTTGGCAAGAAGACGCAAAAGAAAGAGTCGTCGTCGCCAGGAAGGACGACGCATACTGGAACACGTGCCTCAATACAGCATCGAGAGCGGCGAAGAAAAACCTGTAACAGCAGCGAGGAAATTCATTCAAGCTGAAGGTATCTTGCCTCCTGCATTGCTACTCGTAAAGCGTAATGAACACACAACAGACCGTTATTTTTGGGCGGAAAAAGGTTTGTTTGGCGCTCAATACGTCGAAGAGAATCATTTCTTGTTTCCCAGCCTCAGAGTATTAGAAGCTCCTACTGCACAGGAACTCATCACTGTGGCTATTCGGTAAACTACAAACATTGATTGATGTAACTTCTGACCATGACAATAATTAACTGGCAAAATTGATCAAGTTATAAAAAAATTCCATTTTTTTTAAGTTTGTCGCTGAGTTTGCCAGTCAGAATTATCCACACAACTGGATAATCAACTCCTTGATCATCGAGATGATGTGAGTTGATGTGTAGTTATGCGAACCTAGCGGGGAGTAGCAACAGAAGCAAAAGCATTAAAAAGCATTAGTGAAGTTGCACTCTCATTAATTAGATGGCTAACATCCTTTGTCAACCAGTTAAAATTATTCCTGAAGATATAACTCACAAGGAAAGCTGACACACAAGATTTGTTTTGCCACCTCCCTACAGTCCATTTCCTCAAAATTTGGTCAGAAGTTTACATCTTTCAACTGTAAAGCCCTCTTTAACTCCATTAGTTCATCTCGATGGGCAGTAACAGTAATGATACTAGAGGATTGTAGTTGTCCCTGGATTGATTCCATCGACAGAGAGACATTCTCAAGTCTTCCAGCTTTTTTCCAATAAAATAGACCACTCAACGGTGATAGCAGGACGATCGCTGGAAAAAATTGACCCAAGTTAGGGAATAACAACGCCAAAACCAAAGCTAAACAAGCCAAACCAGTGGCAGCAAGCAGGGTCAAAAAAGCACCAAGGAACCAACTAGGCCTAACATATCCCTCAAACGTAACTTGGTTTTTTTCCGAGTTTAATTCTGCCACCCGGTAAGAGCGTGAGTGAAAATAATCCTTGACCTGATTCATCAGAGTAGTTTCATCTTGATCAGATATTAACTGCTCCCTTTGAGTTCGATCCTTCGTCGCAGCACGAATAAAAAACAACAACCCCACAGATAACAACACAGTTAGCAGCAAAGTAGATGACAGAATAGGAGTATCCATAAATTAGTTTTTCCCAAGAGCAGACTTATCTTATTATCAATTATGAAGCTAAATTAGCTCCCCTTGATGAAATCTTGCCAAGTAGGGCATTCCTAATAGGGGAATATACTCTTTTCCCCTCTGCCCTTAGTCGAATTTATGTCACAAAACACAGATACAGCCCCTAGTAATATTAGAGCGATCGCCCAAAAATTCCGGTTAGCAGGTTGGATTAGCTTCTGGATTCAATTAGTCCTGGGGGTAATTTCCAGTATAATTGTCCTATTATTTGCCATTTTCAGCCAAAGAACAGGCAGCCCCAGCAATAACCCAGGAACGGGATTTGGTGTGTTTTTGGCAATATGTGGGCTAGTAGTATTAGGAGGGGGCATTTATTTAGCCTACCGATACACCAGAATTGGCAAGCAACTCCAATCCCCCAACCCCAGCAACCGTCCCCGTAAAATCGAAACCATACAAGTATTACGTTTGGGAGCCTGGATCAACTTGGGAGGAATATTAGTTACCTTAATGGGAGCGCAAGCGATCGTTGGTACATTAGTAGCCAGATCAATATCACCTCAAGCCGTCACCACCCAACTATTCGACCCCAACCGCATCATTAGCGGCCTAGATATGTTAGTAGTCCAGGCCAACACAAACACCATCTCAGCCCACTTTGCCGGATTAATAGCATCATTATATCTACTCAATCGCATCACAAAACCCTAGTCATACCATTTTTTTCTAAAAAATACTTTATTTTGTAGGGTGGGCAATGCCCACCATGATTGAGAACATTTTCTCCAACCGTAGATGATGATAATTTTTCTAATCTTCGTGATCTTCAAATGGGTCATCCAACTGCTTACTAGGAGGACCAAAAGAGGTATAAATTGCCATACCAGTAATCGCTACTAGAGCCGCACCCACAGAAATACCGATAACTATTGCAGGTTCTAAGTCCATAAAATTAGAGTTATATTATGAGAGGTATACCTATAGAATATTACAAAATATTAAAAATTCCCGATTCTTTCACAGATCAAGTCTAAACACACCCATTCACCAACTCCAGTCAACCAAACCACCTAATAGTGATAATATATTGATGCCCAAACCCTCATAAAATATTGCAGCAGCCAAAAAACTCAATAAATATAGTTAAACAATACTCAAAAATTGCGATAATTTAAAAAAGCCTTTGGAGTAAACCGCGTACCGTGAGACACACGGAAACGCATCCAGCAATGGATAAACGCTTGGGGAGTTATCCATAAGTGGGTTCTAGTCCTCAAAAACTATAACTCGGATAAGCCATGAACTGTAAGACCCGTAATCAGGGAAACCTGCAACAGGCAAATTCAGCCCAAGAATCCCCTCCCCTTTAGGAATCGGGAATGTCAAACAAGATTTTAAAAAACTTTGGTAACGAAAATTAGGTGAATCATGGCACAAAGAACTAGATTAGGAGACATTCTCAGACCCTTAAACGCTGAGTATGGTAAAGTAGCCCCCGGTTGGGGAACAACACCTTTAATGGCTGTTTTTATGGGATTATTTTTCGTATTTCTGCTAATTATTCTCCAGGTTTACAATAAGTCACTGTTAATTCAGGATGTACTTGTTGATTGGCGGAGTTTAGGTAGCTAAGGAATATGAATTAAATAAATTGCAAAAGTAGGGTGTGTTAGCGACAGCGTAACGCACCATTCCAAGTTAAATCAGAATTGCAGGTTATTAAATTTGCGTTCCTAACTACCATACAACCACCCAGCTTGGATTAAAAGTTAGCCATATACCCGGACACTCCGGGTTTTTTATCTTCAACAGCTAAAGCTAAACAGTTAATCAACCTCATAATTGATTAGACTATATATTGTAAAATTAAAATTCGTGGCGGTTATAAATGAATATATTTGGTATCGGCTTACCAGAAATGGGTCTAATCATGATAGTGGCGCTCTTAATCTTTGGTCCCAAAAAACTACCAGAGATTGGCCGCAGTTTAGGTAAGACAGTTCGTGGTTTTCAAGAAGCATCCAATGAATTTCAAAGTGAGTTTAAACGGGAAGTTGAACAATTAGAAGCAACCGTAAAAACTACAGATGAAATTGAAGCCAAGCAAATCGAATCAGTTAATTCCCAAGCAGATCATACCAAACAATAGACTTGTACAATATCTAACATGACAGAAGCTCTTAAACAACCAACTTTGGTGATTCCTCAGCTAATTATCGGGTTGGGAAATCCAGAGCCTAAGTATGATCAAACTCGCCATAATATTGGGTTTGCAGCCATAGATACACTTTCTCGCGCTTGGCAAATTCCCTTAGCAGAAAATCGTAAATTTCAAGGAGAGTTTGGGGAAGGCATAGCATTGAGTGGCTGTAAAATTCGCTTGTTAAAGCCTTTAACTTATATGAATCGCTCAGGACAGTCAGTGCAATCTGTAACGAATTGGTATAAGTTACCCCCTGAATCAGTCTTAGTAATTTATGACGACCTTGACTTACCTTTAGGAAAAACCCGTCTCCGCTTATCTGGTTCTGCGGGAGGACATAACGGCGTAAAAAGTCTCATTTCACATTTAGGTACACAAAACTTTCCCCGGTTGCGAATTGGTATTGGTAAACCAAAGAGTGCAACTAATCATGATGACAGTACAATTTCTTATGTCTTAGGGCGATTCTCAGCAGCAGAAAATAAATTAATGTCCGTTGTCTTAGACTTTTTGGTTAGCTGTGTAGAACTAAGTCTCAAACAAGGAGTCGAAAAAGCTATGAATCGCTGTAATAGCTGGACTGGGGATATTGGTGAACCTGAATAGATATTGGTTTTCGTTGATTTCATTTAACTTAGACTAAAGATTTTGCAACCCAGTAAAAGCAACCAACCGACACCCCAATCTGGGGTGTCAGCAAAGTTTGAGTTTTTGTAAAAATAATGGCAACGTCGTGTTACAGAGTTTAGTTTTTATCGTTAACCAACGTCACTAATTAAAAACGGTGTTTTCGTCTAGCTGCCACTGCCTTGCGTTTACGTTTCTCTAGCGGAGTTTCAAAGTGCCGACGATACTTTACATCAGCCAATATACCAGCTTTAGACACTTGACGTTTAAAGCGACGTAGGGCTGAATCTATTCCTTCATTCTCTCCTAGAAGCACTTGGGTCATTCTTAGTTTGTCCTCAATTTATCAATAAATCCCATTGTAATATTAGCCTCAAACTTAGTCATGTTAGTCAGCCTAAAAAGAGGCTCAAAGTAATGATAAAATGAGAGCGATCGCTAGTATAAAGTGATATTTAACGCATTATGGTGTGGGCAATACCTACACTGTTCAGTTGTGATTATGTATTGCCCAAAAATTGAGAAACTAATCTCCAGTAATTGAAAGTTCATTAACCCAAATTCTCGGACAAACTCCTCCTGGTGTTAATTCAACTTCTTTTTCTACATAAACAATTGATTTCAACAGTTCCAAGAAATCACCAGCTACCGTTGCAGACTCAATACTCGTTTTTTCACCTTTATTAACTAACCACCCATCAAAAGGTAGAGAGAAAGAACCTTGTAGAGATTTAACACCTGCATGGAGCGCTTGTAATTCATCAATTAAAATCACATTTTCCGCAGTTTCTAAGCTAAATTTTTCTTCAGCCTCTTCTGCTGCAAAAACATGATAAAAATTTGGACTTACACTAACTTTTGCACCAATACTAGCATTACCTGTTGGTCTAGCATTTAACCTTTTAGCTGTTCCTGCACTGTGGAGAAAATTCGTTAAAATGCCCTTTTCTATTAGTGACACTTGACGGGTGGGTGTACCTTCACCGTCAAAAGTTTCTGCACCGATATTAGCTGGGTGTAGTGCATCATCGTAAACAGAAATTAAAGGAGAGGCGATTTGTTTACCAATATCTTCAGGTTTAGATAAACTTTGATTATCTAAGATGCTTTGAGCATTAAACAAATTAGAAAAAGCACCCAACAAACTTAAAAAAGCTTCAGGTGAGAAAACAACTCGATATTTACCAGTTTTGATTTTTTCATAATTCAAATGACTGATAGTTTTTTCGGCAGTTTCTTTAATACAACCAGCAATATCTAAATCAGCTAAACTTTCCTTAACTCGATACGCACCACCACTGCGGGGTTTTTTATTTTCTTCCTCTGTTTTGCTATACAAATAAACAGAAGCTGCCGAATGAGATTCCGTTCTCAAAGCACCATCACTATTGAGATAAAACCGATCAATATCACTTTGTGACAAACCATTATAAGGTACTCCTTTAATAGCAGTATGGGCTGCAAGGAGTTCCTTTTCTGCCACCAACAATTTCTCAATCAATTCAGAAACAGGTGCTTGGGGTACTTTTTTTTGATGTCTATCAGGGATAGGAATTGTAGCCTCTGGACTAAAATCAGGGACGTTTTCTTTAACTCCAAAAAAACTTGCTTCGTAGGCTGTTTTTAAAGCTAATTCTAAACCCAAAGGATCTACATCTGTAGTGCTGGTGACACCCATTGTATTTTCTTCATTCCAGACACGAACAGTCACACCAGAACGGCTGGAAGCCTTAACTTGTTTTGGCTCACCTTCATCAACTTGGACACTCGTACTATCAACAATTGAGCCGTAAATATCAAATTTCTTAATGCCAAGTTTCTCAGCATTTTCTTGGGCATAAGTCGAAATTTCTTGAATATTAGTCATGTTCCTTACTCTCTGCGCCTCCGCGCCTCTGCGTGAAAAATCCACCCTTAACCCAAAACCCAAAATTTAATCATCGACCACCAACAGTAATAGAATCAACCTTGATATGAGGTTGTCCAACTGTGGTGTAAATGCTGCCGCTAACAGAACCACAAAAACCGGGAGCGAGTTCCAAATCTTGGGAACACATAGAAATTTTGTTCATAATTTCCTTGGCTTCACCGATGAGAGTAGCGCCTTTTAGTGGTTTGGTAAGTTTGCCATTTTCGATTAAATAAGCTTCATCAACACTAAAGTTAAATTGACCTGTAGCGCCTACACTACCCCCACCCATTTTTTTACAGTAAATACCTTTATCAACGGAAGCAAATAAATCTTCATTAGTGTATTCACCTGCATCAATATAAGTATTTCGCATCCGACTGGCGGCGGCAAAGGTGTAATTTTGACGGCGGCCACTGCCTGTTCTGGGGTGTCCTGTGCGGACTGAACCGGTTCTGTCGGCTAGGAAGTTTTTAAGAACGCCTTTTTCAATTAATAGAGTTCTTTGAGCAGGCATACCTTCATCATCCATATCAATTGTCCCAAAGGCATTGTCAGCACGTCCTTCATCCCATGCTGTCAGGCTTTCGTGGGCAATTTTTTCGCCTTTTTTATCGGCAAAGGGTGTGGTTTTGCGTTCGATTTGGGTGGTTTCTAGCAGGTGTCCGCAAGCTTCGTGGAAAATTACACCACCAAAATGGTTGGCCATGATGATGGGATAGGTTCCTGATTCTACATAATCTGCATAGAGCATTTTCCCCGCAGATTCGGCTATTTGTTCAGATGCTTGTTGATAATCCCAGGTTCTGAGAAAATTAGCATCACTGGTGTTACCGGCTCGTTCACCAATGGAGGTACGGTTAGCACCATCAGCACAGAGGATGTTGAATCCTACGGACTGGGTGAGGCGGATATCACGGGCAAAGGTACCATCACTGGCGGCTACTAGAATTTCTTGCCAATCACGGAAGTAGGAAGCACGACGGGATTGGACGTGGGTAGCTTTTTTATTGAGTTGGGCTGTACCATCAAGGAGGATTTCTCCCATTTCGCGGATAGAACTACATAAAGGTAGCCAGCCGTCTTTACCTCTTTTGGTGGCGTAGTCTCTGAGTAATTCGAGGTTAATTTCGGGGATGAAGGCGTTGGAGGTGGGTAGTTGTAAGCCTAAAATGGAAAGACCTTTTTCTAAGGCTGCTTTCAATCCGCTAAATGTTAGGTTATTGGTGCTAACGTAACAGTCGGCTTTGGCGCGAAATACTCTAACTCCTGCACCTGTGGCTAGGCTGGGTGAAATGCTGGTGATTGCGTCTTCTTCCGCTAGGCAACTAATATAGTTACGGCGTTCTAGATAGAATTCGACGAAATCGGCACCTGCGGCGCGTCCGAGTCCTAAAAGGGTTGCTAGGGGGGCTTCCCAGGTTTCATCGAAGCGTTCTGTGGTGGATGAATATTTTAAGGTGGGAAGTTGGTTTGAGAGAAGTAGGGTATTTGTAAGCATGAATAGCCTCGTCTGCTGGCGTTATCAGAGATTTGACCGAAAAATTTCTGGTGTGTTTAGTCTAACAAATCTCTACAAGCTGCTGTTGGCATTTAGGCTGTAGGGTTTCCCGCCATATCGTGTTAATTTTTGGGTATGAATAAACCCGGATTTCTCACCACAATTCTCAAAACCTTAACCCCATCAGCAATATTAGGATTCTTGCGGCTCTTTTATGGTTTTTTTCTTTTCTTGATTAGACTTCTTATATACTAAATACGGCTTAATTATTTGATTCTGTGGGTAAGGGTTTAGCACTGCTAAACCCCTACAAATCTCGGTTTTTCGTAATTTTGCAAAAGTCCATGTCTCAACCGTTTTTAGTATAAAAGTCGTGACTTTCAAATTCTTCTTCTTTGCGCCTTTGCGTGAGCTTGTAAAAACAAAAACCCCTTCTATGTCTTAGAGGGGGTTTTTGA
>NZ_JAYGHC010000077.1:0-21209 GCF_034932285.1 Cronbergia sp. UHCC 0137 | reverse complement strand
TCTACCCCAGAAATGCGATCGCTCTCACTCTACATCAAAACTGCGATCGCTCCTAACTCTACATCAAAAATGTGATCGCTCTCAACTTTACATCAATAAATGCGATCGCTCTCAACTTTACATCAATAATGCGATCTCGTCTCCCAAACAAGATATAACTATTCACTTTGATATTTCCAAATATTATGCCCCTCCTCCGTAGTCTATAAATTCTTAGAGGAAGGGCGTTATAAGTTTTGCCAGCCTACTGGCGTTCGGATATTTACATTCTAACAAGTTTTAGTTTAATATGTCAAGTTGTTAGTTTTGTATCCAAAGGAACTTGAATGAAATCAGTTGCAATTCTTCTTGATGGTGGCTTTGTTTTAAAAAAACTTTATACAATGCTCGGTAATATTCACGCTACTGCTGAAGATGTCATCAAGTTTTCCGAGGTATGTTTAGACAGTAATGAGGATTTGTTTCGATTATACTATTATGACTGTCAACCTTATGAGCAAACACAAACTAATCCAATTTCAGGTACAAGTATTGATTTTAGTGCTACTTCAGCTTGCAGTAGAAGCAAATCTTTACAAAATGCGTTATCACAAAGCAGTAAGGTAGCTTTTAGAAAAGGAAATATTCTTTTTAAGGGATGGGTTATAAAGAAATATTCGACTCAAGATATTATCCGAACTGGACGAAGTATTGTAGATACTGATATTCAAGCTGATCTTCAACAAAAGGGTGTAGATATTAAAATAGGACTTGATGTAGCTTCATTAACTCTTAAGCATACTGTTGAACGACTGATACTTGTAACAGGAGATAGCGACTTTATTCCGGCTATGAAGTTTGCTCGGCGGGAAGGAGTGCAAATTGTTATCATTTCTATGGGAAATTCTAACATTTATTCTGATTTCAAGGAACATTCTGATGAAGTTCGCAAAGTTGGGTATGATTCTACTACCAATTCTTTTATCAGAATTACATAATACGGCTTATGTGAGTTGGAAGCTGAAAGAAGGCAATCCTGTTCATGAGGTTAGGCGTTGCTGCTAAAGCGAAGCCTGAAACCCTGAAAATGACTGGGGCATTTTTAACTCACATAAGGCGTATAATACCAATTACACAAAAAAAATAGGTCATCAACAGATAAATATTGGTTGTTAATTTGCTTCAAGGCTATTTTCTATAATGTGTTGTTTTCATTTATTAATTGAAAATACACATTAGTATAATTCCTTTTTAAGTAATCTTTGAATTTTGAATCAGGCATCTTGTTTACAATGTCTTGCACTGTTTTGGCTGCTGTATTACAAGCCCATTTAGCAGCCTGTTCTGTACTAATTAATTCTAATAAAGGCAAAGGACAATCTTTATTTGTACCTGTAGGATCTTTGTAAGTGCTTGGTTCACGAAAAATTTTTAGTCCTGATAGTTTTTTTAAAATTGGCCTCTTTGAATCAGGATCATCATCACCATCAAGGTTTAAATCATATTCATCGTTAGGCTTGAGATGAACTAACTCGTTACGCAATTTTATGAGATTACTAAAATTTTGGTGGAGTTTATCACCGAAATTTGGTGTTTCACCTGATATAGCTATGTAAGTTACCTCAATCTTTTGTTTTATTTGTCCGTTAGATTTCTCAACATTTGTCAATTCTGTTGCAAGTTTTTTTACAAAATCCTCTGGTTTTTCCTCTGGTTTTGTATATGCTGTAGCTAGTTCCGGCAACTCATTTAGAAATGCCTCAATGGACATAGCTGAAAACAAAATAGCGGGAATTGCATCAGTGATTCCGCGTTCTTGAAGCCTAGAAGACTCGTAGTAAATTGTTGCATTCTTGTGCAGAGGACCGGCATTTAGGTGGAATCTAGTTACTATGTTGTCCATAATCTCCTTAAAGTATAACTAATCATACATTCACCCCTGTTTCTTATAGTACACAAATACGCGATTAATCTAACTTGTAATTAACAAAATTTTACCTAAAAAACAGCAAATTCCGTATATTTCCGAATTTCAGGAGACTTGAAACCTAAAATAATATGTGATTTTGGTATTCCCGCAGCAACCAAATCATTAGCAATACCCTCTTCAGTTCCATCATGTTGAATCCAAACCTTACCATCAATTAAATCAAGATGTAATAAAGTTCCATATATCCGATAACCATTTTTCCAACCTGTTTCTACTAATAAATAACGATCATTTTTTTCATCTAACACCAATTCAACTTTAACTTGTTCATCATTGCCAAAAAAATCAGCATATTCTTCGAGAATATTTTTAATGATTTGACGATATTGATTAGTGAAGGAATCCATTTAAGTTTAAGATTGCAATAAACGAGTAAACCCTTCTTGTTCAAAATGTTTATCAGTAGTCAAAGCTTCCTGAATGCCTTTCTTCCGCATCAACACAAAACTGATAGCATCACACAAAGAATATGTTTTATCTTGTCGAACTAACAATAAATCCATTGCTTCCCGATGCAAAATTTCATCAACCCAAATCATCTCTACATTTGGATTTTCCATTAATTCCAACGAATACATTAACACCGTTGAACGCGGAAAACGTCGAACTAATGCCAAAGCTATCAACTCAGCGAGAACATAGTTATGTGTGATAAAAAGACCGTTATAATTAGAAATTAACCCAACTGCTGTTTTGTGTTGAGCTTCATCTTGATGGAGAAAACAGAGCAACCCTGATGTATCAAGTAACACGATTATAATTTATACCTTATAAGTCATTATCATAAGCCTTAGCCAGATCAGCATCAATGCTTTCATTATCTGTACCTGTAGCGTAACCCAGACTAATTACACCAGCATAGCCAAGCAAACGCTGACGTGCTTCTTCAGCATCAGATTTTGGACTAACTGACAAGCTATACTGACGATTTAAGGAAGCAGCAACTAATTCTGCTACTGAAAGTCCCACAGCACTGGCTTGTTGCTGCAAAGCCGTATAAACGTCATCGTTCAGTTCCAGGGTTAATACTTTACTCACGATTTTTAAGCTACCTTAAATAACGTTCAAGTAATTGTAGCTTATTTCTACTTGAGAACCCAGAAAAATAAAGCATAATTAACTTTTATAACCATTAACCATCAAAGAAAAATCACTATGAACACACAACCTATCCGCGTCGGAGTCTTAGGTTTTGGTGGACTCGGACAAGCAGCCGCAAAACTCCTCTCCAGCAAACGGGAAATGATCTTAGTCGCAGCCGCAGACCAAAAAGGCTACGCATACTCCACCGAAGGCTTAAACACAGATCCTTGCATTACCACTTACCAAAATCAAGGTTCAGTGGGTTATTTAGAACCCTTCGGAACATTAAGCAATAACAGTATTCAAGATTTAATCGCCACCGGTCAACCTGTAGATGGTTATTTCCTGGCTTTACCCAACTTACCTAACGACTTTATCCCCTCCGTCGCCAAAGAGTTTATTAAAGCAGGTTGGCGCGGTGTCCTGGTGGATGCCATAAAACGCACCAGTGCAGTTGAACAACTCTTAGCGATGAAAGACGAATTACAAGCTGCGGGAATTACATACATGACGGGCTGTGGTGCTACCCCTGGACTGTTAACTGCGGCCGCCGCTTTAGCCGCCCAGAGTTACGCGGAAATTCATCATGTGGAAATTACCTTTGGGGTAGGAATAGCCAACTGGGAAGCTTACCGCGCCACTGTCCGGGAAGATATTGGCCATATCCCTGGTTACACTGTAGAAGCTGCTAGGGCGATGACTGACGCAGAGGTGGAAGCATTACTAGATAAAACTAACGGTGTGCTGACTTTGGAAAATATGGAACACGCTGATGATGTGATGTTGGAAATTGCAGGGATTTGTTCACGGGATAGAGTGACTGTTGGTGGTGTGGTTGATACCCGCAACCCCAAAAAGCCCTTGAGTACAAATGTGAAAATTACTGGACGTACTTTTGAGGGTAAAATCTCCACCCACACCTTTACTTTAGGGGATGAAACGAGCATGGCTGCTAATGTGTGTGGTCCAGCCTTTGGTTATCTCAAAGCGGGTCAGGAATTGCATCAACGGGGTATTTCTGGTTTATTTACTGCTGCGGAAATTATGCCTAAGTTTGTAAAATAGAACCGTCTCACGCAGAGGCGCAGAGGCACAGAGAGGAATTAAGAGCGTGACGCAAAATATAACTCAAACTCTCATTCCTCTGTGTTCTCTGTGCCTCTGTGGTATGCGCTACGCGCACGCTACGCGAACGTTTATTCCATAACTCCTAATTCTGATTGGTGAAGTGGGAATGTTTCACCTGCTAAGTATGCGGGAAAATGCTTTTGGAAATATAGCCAAGATGTCATGTCTTCCCCTTCTATAAAGGCTGTTGGGGCTTGTTTATATAAGGGTACACGGTTATTGATTTCTGTTTGCAGGAGTGGGGGTAATTCTTTAAAGCTGGGAACTTTGCTGCCAGTAGCACTATAGATTAAATATCCAGGTTGTTGTCCCATTTTCATCCAAGGCAACCACTGACCAATTCTATCCCAACTTAGTTTTAATTCTGTGACTGAAGCAAGTTCGGAGTTAATTAAATCTGCGGTGGGTACGGTAATTTTAAAGAGTTCGGCAGCTTGATAAATGGGCGTTGGACAATACTCTGCAAATTTTGGATCTTCTGCTAAGGGATTAGGATAATTAGGGAAAATATCAAAGACGAATGTGGTATTTTCTTCGTCTACTTGGGCTGGTAATTTGCCTTTAAATTTACCCTGTACCGGACTATTAGCAACGTGCATAACTGTGACGCTTTCTCCAGTCCAAGGGTTTTCCCATGTCCGTAAAATCTCTTCTGTTTGCGGATTTAAATAATAGGTCAATTCTCTAGAAATAAAATTCCATCCTCCCTCGGTGTTGGCAATACATCTACTGACGCTCATACCGACTATTTTAAATAGCAGTTGCCGTTTTTCGTTAGGGACAAAACTATAAATTTTACCTGTCCAAATCAAGAAATTAGATTCATTGGAGTTGAGGGAAGAACGAGTTTTTACCCATTGTTGGGCATCCACTTCTTGGACTTGGATATTCATGCGATCGCTCCTGGTGAAAATTCACCTAATCATATCATTTCTGGTTGAAGATCCCCGACTGATCTAAGAAGTCGAGGATCTGTATCTATCCCTAAGCCAATGCTCCCCCTAAAGCGGAGAAAATGGCGGAAACGATCGCTGTGGTAAATAACCACCAAGAGGCAGTTTCGGCGGCTTTTCTGGTTTCTTCCGCTTGTCGCTGGGCTTGATGTTTCATTTCGTCCAGACGGCGTTGTGCTTCATGCTGTAAGTTTTCTGCCCTTTGGAGTACATTGTTACGAACTCCTTCTATTTGGGCTATCAGTCGGTTGGCATCTTCCTCAGATATGTCTTCACGGGAACTCAAAATGGCGACTAAGGTATCACGATTGAAGGATGAAAGGCGATCGCGCAATGAGTCAAACCCGGCTTGAGGATCGTCAAATAACTGCCGCAAATCACGTTTAATTCCGTCATAATTCAGTTCTGGGCGTTCTAGGGAGTTGAGATAATTGCGAATGGTGGCAAAAATTCTCTCTATGGCATCTTGGATATGGCGTTGAACATTTCGCACCTGTTCCACAACTTGATCACGCACAGAGAGCATATTATCAGCAATCCTGACTGCTTCCTCGTCAGTTAAATCTTCTCGAATTTTTAACAAGGCGATAATTGTAGAACGGTCAAAATGTGCCAAGCGATCGCTCAAACTTTCCATCCCCACCCGTGGATCATGCAATAGCAGATGTACATCCCTCTTTATCCCTTCTGGGTTCAATTCTTGTTTACCAGTATACCGCAAATATTCTTGCAGATAAGTTTGAAAATTCTGTACCCGTTGCTGTGTGCGAGTAGCCAGACGACGGGGCGCACGGACAATACTTTTAATTGATGTCTGCACAGTGTCAATTACTTCATTAACTTGCTCCTCACTCAAATCTTGACGTTGACTCAACAACTGCACCAAGGTATCCCGATCTACGTGCGATAAGCGATCGCGCAACGCAACAACTCCCAATCTGGGATTAGCAAACAACCGATTAATATCTCGCTGAATCCCCTCTGGATTCAATTCTTCCTTACCTGTATTTCGTAGATAATCGGCAATAGTGCTGGTAACAGCGTCATATTGTTCCTTTGCTTTTTCTGTCACCATTTGCGGTGTGTGCCGGATGCGATGCCATGATTGCTCAACCACATCCATAATTTGATGAACTTGTTCCTCACTCAAATCTTGACGCTGATTCAACAACTGCACCAAAGTATCTCGGTCAAAGCGCGACAACCGGGAACGAATACCAATGATTCCCGATTGGGGATCATCTAATAATCTTTTCAAGTCGGCACGAATGGTATCAGGGTTTAATTCTTCTCTGCCTGTGTTACGCAGATATGATTCTAGATTTAACCACAAACTTTCTGCTTGATATTGTGCTTGTTGTGCCAATCCTAAAGATTCTCTCAGTACGCGATCGCGCTGGGTTTCCAATTCATCCAAAATCGGGTCTAATTCCCATTCCTGGATATCATTGCGAACTAACAAAGTTTCCCCGATCTGTTCGCGGTTCATTTGTGCCAGTCGCTGTGATAAGGTTTGGTAATCTGCGTCTGAATCTGCCAACAGTGGTTGAAAATCCCGTTCAATTCCCTCTGAAGTTAAATCTGCTTTGGGAGTCACCAACAGATAACTTTCTACTCGACGTTGCAAATCTTGAACAATTTCTCTCTCTTCGGCTGTGGCAACTCTCACCACCACATCATCTCGCACAGCCACCAATTGATCGGCTATTTGGCGAATTTCTGCCTGATTCAGCAGTCCCCGTTGTTGCAAAATATCTACAAAATCTTGGCGTGTGATTTTCTCTAACTCCCTACGAATTGTCCCAGGATCAGCCGCAGGATCATAAATCACATCCCGAAATTCCTGAGCAATTTTGTCTCGACTTAGTTGCCAAGCATAGGTATTGAGTAAGTAGTTTTCTACATCAGCACGAATGGGACTGTATGGTTGTTCTGTAACTTGTTTTACTACCTTGTTTTTAGCCGTATCTAGCGATCGCACAATCTTTTCTACATCCAAATCAGACAAATCTGCTCTTCCCAACACAACCCCAGTCAAGGCAGATATTACCTGTTGAAGCAAACCAGGTTTTTGTTCTGATTCTTTAGAACTACGGATTTCAGTAACTAGCTGGTCAACTTTGGCATTGAGTTCATCTGTTTTCGTCTGTCCAGGAGGAAGTGATTTGAGATATTCCACCAACTCACCCACACGATCAGAAACAGGTTTTTCCTGACCTACCACCTGTTGCCAAACACCATATAAAGTATCAGTGATCCGCTTCAAGTCCCGTTTAGAAAGGTCGGTACGACTGCTAACTAAATCAATAAACCTTTGACGATCAATATTACGCAGATCAGGACTACTAGCGATCGCTTTAAATTGTGGTTCACTAAGTAACCTTTCAAACTCATCTCGAATCCTAGATATATCTAATTCTGGAGGACGGAGCTTTTCTACATAATCTTCTATGTTTTCCCGAATATTCACCGCATCAATGCCTTTACTCAGTTCCCGACGCACCGCACTAGCAGCAGCTTCAGCCGTTGCCACCACTTGCTGATTTACAGCTTTAGCACTTAAAACACTGGCAGCAGTCCCTATAATCGCCTGAAAACCAGAAGTTGCAGTATGTATCACCGAGCCAATTAAAGAACCCACCGTGGTTGTACTCAGCCATACCAGAGCTAAAAAATATGCCCCCCAAATTACTAAACCTAAAATTGCCCCTAGTCTGGGATCTAATATTAACAAACTCAGTTTCACTGCCAAATAACTAGCAATAAATACAGCTAATGTGACTGTAACTAACGTCCAAAGCCCCAGCTTTGTACCAATTTTGCGAACCGAACTACCTAAACTGTTAACTTGCTCAGAGGAATCAGAGGAATGTCCCAAATAAGAAATACCAGCAGCGATCGAGAGATTTGTTAAAACTAATTGAAATGCAAAAGCGAGAATCACACCTGAAATTAACGCCACAAAAAAGCGTGGACCAGAAGTCAGAAGTGATGCCTGTGCCGGTGAAAGGTTAGTAGGAACTACGGGAATTTGTACCCACCACGAGAAAGGTTTATAGAAGTTTAGCATGATTTGTATTTCCTGCATCTAAGTTTTAATTTGAGAAATAAAGAATTTTATTGTATCTATCGCAATATCTAACTCTTGTAGTTCTCAGAATCCAGGAACATAGTCACTCACAGCATCTCTCCCTGGGGTGAAATTTCATCTAATGTCAGGCATAAGTTGAGTAATTTCTCGTCATCAATACCATTTTAGAGAATAAAAACCTAAATGATTTCTAAATAAATCCAAGTATTGTAGGGTGGGCTATGCCTGACAAAACCCGCAGATTCTCAGCAATGTCCAACCTACGTGTATGTTCAAAACTCAAATAGGAATCCTATAGTTGACAACAGAGTTTATTTTTTTATTTTCATCAATCATAGTTTAGAGTCAATTTACATTTATTTATAATTATTAATTATATCACCATCCCAAGGTTGATTTATCAGTACCAATGGCTTTGTGATTATCTTCCACAAGAAATGCCTCTAATTTGTATCTACAGACAGAAAGGATTTTTATGGAAAAAAGGTAAATTAAAGTTAAGCAGTAAATTTTGCATAACTAACATGAAAAATCCTTTTTCCAGTGATTGGCCAACAGACAAATCCCGAATCCCAACACTGAAATAGACGTTTAGTAATGATGGTTTTATAGCCTATTTACTTGGAGATTGAGCAAGCTATGGCGTTTAAAAAAACGTGTTACACCCAGCTACTCACAATCTCACACATCAAATCTGCTAAAATTTTGGAGACAAACAATGGAAACTCGTTCATCTACCGATTTATCACAAGTTGCTAAAGCTTACAATGGTGTAGATCGCAACGCTTTTATTTTCGGATGGAATCCCCAAGCCGAATTATGGAACGGACGCTTGGCAATGATTGGTTTTATAGCCTATTTACTTTGGGATTTAGTCGGCTACAGCGTTCTACGCGATGTATTGCACATCATGAGATACTAATTTCTCTCAAAACCCCTCTTTTGTTTCTGATAGTTTAATAAGGGGGGGTTTGATCCAATACTTGATTAGCTCATTTAGGGAACTTCCAAAAAATAAATTATCCTGATTAACTAACCGCAGAGGCGCAGAGAACGCAGAGGAATTGCTGGTTTCTCAAAAGAGGAGGATCACTTGCAATACTTTTCTGTTAAGAGTTTTTGTAGTTTTTGTAGGTTGGGTTAAGCGATAGCGCAACCCAACAAAAATCCGTAAATGTTGGGTTTCTTAATGTCAAACACCATTCCTCACAAGCCGGGAAACCCATCCAAGACCGTGACTCCTCAACCTATTTGATTTAATAGCCCTTACTCTGTTCCTACTTTTTGAGAACCCTTAGATATATTATATTACCTCAATTTATAAATTTCACCTCTATTAACTAATATCTCTCCTGTTAATAGGTCTTTGACTGTTGCTAACAAAATGCGTCGAGAATCCACTGTAAATAACACGGATATTCTATCAATTCCCGCTTCTCCTGGTGGGTTAATTTTTGCAATACATATCTGTTGATTTTCAGTATCTAGGGAAGAATAACTTTCTTGATGTTGGAGAGTGTTAGAAGTCATTCTACCTGAAGCGTCAAAAGCAATTTCTGTTTGGGTTATATCACCTACTTCACCAATATCTAAACGAATCTCTGTTTGTCCATTATTTGCAGTTTGTAAGGTTAACCATTGGGAACTTTGACAAGGATACTTTGTACCCTTGGTAAATATAGGATGATAAATATAACTTTTGCTGAAATTATCCCATAAACGAATCGCGTAACTATGACGCAAAAAATCATCTAATTCGGTAATTTGAGTTATTGCTAATGCACCATGACAAACAGCATCAAAAGGTTTATTTAATTTTACCTTACTTTTACCGAAGTAAGAAATGATTAATTGTTGAACTGCAGGAATTAAACAACTTCCTCCCACTAATAAAACCTGTTGAATATCATTTTTAGAAATACCTTTTCTGAGTGCAAAGGTTAAAACCTCATCTAACGCATCTCGTAACTGTTGTAAAAATTGCCGATATTCTAAAATTTCTTCTAATTTTTCCCGGTTAATTTTCAACTCATAAGACATAAAAGATTCATCATCAAACCAACTTTCCGATGCTGTTGTATTTTTAGAAAGTTGAATTTTTAAGCGTTCAGCAATTTCCAGGAGATTTTGATAACTGATTTTACCAACTTGTTCAGGTGTGAGATTTTGAGAATGTAAATAATCCTCCACTATCCAAACATCAATATCTTCACCACCTACATAAGCTTCAGATTTCGCTAAAACCTCAGCACGTAAATTATTATTCTGTTCAGAATTTACAACAGTTCTAACTAAACTTAAATCAAGAGTCCCCCCACCAAAATCTACAACTAAAATCAACTTACCAGGAGATTTAACAGCATAACCTAAAGCTGCTGCTGTAGATTCATCAATAACTGAGACTTGAGGAACATTTAATTTATTACCCAACTCTCGAAACCAATCTAAATAACGTTCAAAAGCACCAACAGGAACAGTAAAAACTAAATGACTAGGTTGAATATTTTGCTTTTTAATTTCTGTCCAAATAGTTTGGATAAACAACTCAGAAACACCAACAGAATTATAACTAATTCCATCAATTTGACGTGGTGGTGGTTGATAATCTCCAGACAGATCACGTTTAAACTTTTTAAATAATCGTTCTGGAGGATAATTTTGAGAAAGTCCTAAACGTTGACTTTTCACACCTTCACCCAATATAATATGATCAGGGGATTTAATAAATAATAAACTAGGAATAACAGGAAATTCTAATCTTTCACCTTGAGGAGTCACACCCACAAATACACGGGATAAATTAGGAAAGCGTAAACTTTTAGGTTGTTGGGTATCAGCTTCTAAAATACTAATTACAGTATTACTTGTACCAAAATCAATTGCAATAGTTGTCATGATTAATAGTAGGTTGGGTTACAATACTTGTCGGTTAAGCTCAAAAAATAGAATTACGTAGGTTGGGTTGAGGAACGAAACCCAACATTTATAAGCATTTGTTGGGTTGCGCTGTCGCTTAACCCAACCTACGATATTAGGAGTTACGCATTGACAGAATCTATTACACAAGTATGATAGATTTTATCTCTTGTAGGGTGCGTCAGACCCGATAATTTAACAACCAACAGATTTTTTCTATCTGACGCACCACACTAATATGGGATTCCAAAAGCCTGAAACTAGGCAATTTCGTTCATACATATCATCTGCATTGTGTACAGTGCGTAAGTCCTAGATATTATCATTTAATTATTATCAAATCCTGCGGGAAGAGTGCGACTAACCTTAGCAGGATAGAGAACCGTTACACCATCTTGATAACCAATAAATCTAATATAAACTAATTCTCCTTCTTGAATATCATCACTATCAGCTTGATGTAACTGAGGATTATAATTAACCTGTTCCCAGATTTCCCCAATCACAGTATAACCCCAACTTGTAATTAAATTATCTAAAGATGTAAATAGAGAGACGAGATTTTTAGCAGGTAAATCAGGTTTTATTAAAGCCATTTTTTTGACTGTGGGATAGTTGCAAAGTAAAGTTTGCAGTTGGGTAAAAGTTTCAACTTGTAAATCGGTTTTTAATTGTTGAGATTGCTGTTTTAACTCTTCCCGGAGTCGTTGACATTGTAACTCTAAATCTTTAATCTTGTGTTCTGTATCTGTTGAAATTGTACTTTGATTTTCAATAGATCTATTTTCCTGACTTTTAGGAAATATGAAACGCAGAATAATATAAATGATGATAGCGAGAATTAGACCGAAACCAATATGATTAATTTGTTCTAGCATATTATTTGTTGATGTAGTTGGTTTTCAGATCCCCGACTTCTTTAACAAATCGGGGATCTAGTTTATTGTTGTTGTAAGGTTTGATTTTCTGAATTTGTAATTAACTCATCATCTTGATAATATTCCGGTAACAATTCCTGAGATTCTATTTCTCCCAAGAATTTTTCCAAACCCTTTGTAGTTTCCACACAACTAGAACCAGTTGCATTTAAAACCCGTTCCACAATTTTACCATCTTTACCAATGCGATATTCAATCTTTTGATATTCTGCCATGATGATTTTTCCTTTTTAATAAATAAATCCGGGCGAATATAATTCGCGGCTACACAAACAAAGTCCACCTTCGTGGACTAAAAAAATTGAATTTCTAACCCGCGAAGGCGGGTTTCGTCTGTGTACATGTGATTTCTAATCGCCATTTTTTTAAACATTCTTTAAACCCATTTACCAACAACAACCCGCACAGTACCGTCTGGGAAAACCTCCTCTTCTTCTACATTAAAACCCTCAGTTTGTATAGTTTCCATCAAAGTTTTATGGGCGTATTTTTGACTAATATTATTAATAAACTCCTGTTGATTAATTTTCGCACCCCAAAAATCAGCAACTAATTCGTAACTTTCTCCATTTTTACGAAAACCCAAATCATAACCATTAGATTGCTTAATCACAAAATCAGCATTAGTTTTATTACCGCTATAACCCCTAACCTGAGTATTCAACTCAACTTGATAACCCAACTCCTGCAAAACGTGATGAAGAACATCACCATTTTTAATCTGTACCTTAATAGTTGTAAAATGAGACATAAAAAATCAACTCCTATAAAAGAATCTCTCCAAAACCTCTTCTCTCTGTGTCCTCTGTGCCTCTGTGGTTCGTTAAAAAAATATTGAAATTTAATCCACCTCCAAAAAACCCAAACCTTGCTGCTGAGAATAAACCTTCAACTCCTCAATTAACAGTGTATCAATAGAAGCCGTTCTTGCGCCAGCTTCCGCAGCCCAACGTTTTAAATTAGAAATTTGTTCCTTAGCAATAGCCGCCAAAGGAACAGTTTCCGATATTGCAGCTAAAATATCTTCTGTGTTAAAATCCCGCCTATTGCCATCAATTAAACTACCAAAAGCCCGGTGCATTCCATCAATAATTACTTGTTGAATTTCTGCACCGCTAAAATTTTCGCTATTTCTAGCAAGTTTCTGTAAATCAAAATCTCGCAGTCGAGAAGGACGGATTTTTTGCAAGTGGACTTTAAAAATATCATGGCGTTCTTTTTCCGTGGGTAAATTTAAAAAGAATATTTCATCAAATCGCCCTTTTCTTAATAACTCGGCTGGTAATATTTGCACATTATTAGCAGTAGCCACCATAAACACCGGACTGGTTTTTTCTTGCATCCAAGTTATCAACGTTCCAAATACTCGGCGCGATGTTCCAGAGTCACCATCTACACCACTATTAATATTACCAAATGCTTTATCTATTTCATCCATCCATAATACACAGGGTGATATTGCTTCTGCTAATTGAATCATTTGGCGAATGCGATTTTCACTTTCTCCGACTATTCCCCCAAATAATCTCCCCACGTCTAAACGTAACAATGGTAAACGCCATTCATGGGCGATAGTTTTGGCTGATAATGATTTTCCTGTTCCTTGTATTCCTACTAATAAAACTCCTTTGGGGTTGGGTATGCCATAACGTCGCGCTTCTTCGGTAAAAGCATCTTGACGCATTCGCACCCACTGTTTGAGATTTTCTAAGCCGCCGACGTTTTTTAATGATTCATTGGCGGTGTAAAATTCTAATATTCCGGTTTGGCGAACTGCTTGTTTTTTCTCTTCTAAAACTCTATCAATATCTGTTTCGTTGACTTGTCCTTTTGCTGCTAAAGCTGCGGCTAAAACTCTTCTAATTCTGGCGCGACTTAATCCTTGACAGGCTTTGATTAATTGTTCTTTTCCTAGTCCATTTAAGTTAAGTTTTTCGGGGACTATTAATTGATGAATTAAATAATCAATTTCTTGGATGTTGGGTAAGGGAAAATCAATTACTGTAATTTCTTCTTGTAGTTCTGGGGGAATGGTTAATGTATGACTGGTGAGGATGAGGGTTTGGCGTGTGCGTTTGAGTTGGCGGGTGAGGTTTTTGATAGCACGAATTACGGGAGCATTTTTTTCTGTTTCGGGGTTTTTGAGGATAAAATGTATGTCTCGTAATACGAAAATTGCGGTTGTATTTTCTGGGGTTTTGGTAGTTCTTGATAATGCACCCATGACTGAACCTTTATCAGTTCCGTTGTCATCCCAACCGGTGACGATATCCCATAATAATAGTTGTCGTGGTGTCTGGGATATTTGGGTGAGTTGTTGGAGAACTTGTTCTATTGGTTCTTCTTCGACTCCGACTATATATAGTAGGGGATAGCGGGCGCGAAGCATGAGGTCTATTTGTTGGAGTAGTTGTTGGTGGGGGTTATTCATTATGTATGAATAGGGGGGTAGTTGTTAATGTATCAATTTTTGAATTTTTTTAAAAAAACAAGATAGTTTTATATTATCATAATAAAAAGTCAACCCATAACATATAACAGATATGTCTAATAATGAAGAAAGATGCCCTCATTGTAATGAAAAGACCTTAATAAAAATAACAGAAGGCAAATCTCCTACAATTAATCATTCTGAGTCCGATGTTTGGGAAAAATATTGTTGGAAGATTTTATTCTGTAACGACTGCAAGAAAGCAACTGTTATTCAAGAATCATATTCAAGTGAGTATCGAGAGGAAGTCTATGATGAAGAAACTAAAGAATTTTCCTACATACCCGAAGTTTCAACAGAATTATTATATCCCCAAATTAAGCAGTTTGGCATGGGATACAAACAATTTAAATCACCTGATACATATCAGGAAGCGATACAATTATTCAAATCTAAATTGTATGAAGAAAGTATAAATAAATGTAGAAAAGCATTGGAAGCACTATGTTTAGATTTTAACATACAAGACTATCCAAACTATACTTTAACAAAGAAAATTAAATCTATGAAAGAAAATAAATATTTTGATGATACTTTATATCAATGGGCAGACATTATAAAATTTTTTGGAGATAAAGCAACACATAATTATTATGAGCTTAGTGAACGTATAGCCCAAAATATTATAGATTTGACAGGATCTTTGATTGAATACTCCTTAGAGCGGAAACTTAGGAAAAGTAAGGAAAATAAACAATTTGAATATCTAACACAAGAAAAGAAAAAAATAGAAATAGATGAAAAAAAAGGGTAAAGGGTAAGAGTATAAAGAGCTACAGAGTCCACGCAGCACCACACACAACACGAAAACCGAGGGTGTTGTAGTCGAAGCCCGCAACAGTATAGTTACGACAAGCCGAACGGCAACTCTTAGGAGGGTGATACCAAGAACCGCCGCGCAGCAACTTTGATTTACTTGATCTTGCCACAGCACTACCATCTTTAGGCGCGTTATTATAGCTATCTACCCAATCATCGAAACACCACTCCCAGACGTTCCCGTGCATATCATACAAACCAAAGGCGTTAGGGGGAAAAGAGCCTACATCTGTGGTTTTCTCACGATACTCACCTCTAGG
Source organism: Cronbergia sp. UHCC 0137 (assembly GCF_034932285.1). Taxonomy (NCBI): domain Bacteria; kingdom Bacillati; phylum Cyanobacteriota; class Cyanophyceae; order Nostocales; family Nostocaceae; genus Cronbergia; species Cronbergia sp. UHCC 0137. Next base: position 5,561 of record NZ_JAYGHC010000077.1, on the reverse strand, counting down.
AGCAGAAGCGTAAGGGGAATTACTATCATAGTTGGCTAAATCCGTTGTAATCGTCTCTCCAAAGTGAAATGGTGTGGTAGTTCCCGCTCTACAAGCATATTCCCATTCGGCTTCACTTGGCAGTCTGTAGGTTTTTCCTGTCCTTTGGCTTAACTTTTCACAGAATTTAACCGCATTATTCCAACTAACGCTTTCAACTGGGCGATTACTACCTTTAAAATAAGAAGGTTTAGTTCCCATAATAGCTTGATATTGTGCCTGTGTTACCGAATATTTTCCCATAAAAAAACTCGGAACTGTAACTTGATGCTGGGGGCTTTCATTATCATATCTTTGTAGTTCATTTTCCGGTGAACCCATCATAAAAGTACCACCAGGAATTGCAGCCATTTCCAAATTAACACCATTACCCAAATCTTCTATAAAATATCTAGCTACACGCGGCTGACGCTGAATAATTTGGCCAAATTTGTTGACTGTGACTACTTTAATTTGTTTTAGTTTTAAACCTTCATGATTAGGATTTTTTAATATTTGCTTAATTCTTAGTTCTGTTCTTTTCCTTAATATTAAATAAGCCGCATTTTGAATATCCCAAGATTCATCATTTAAACCTGCAATTACCAAATCTAAACCCTGTTCTCCATAATTCAAGGCTTGCTCAAGTGCAGCAATTCTCACCTTTAAATCTGGATTTTGTAACCGCAACTTTACCCCTTCAATACCACCTAAAACCGCAGCACCTTCTAGTGATGGACTATTACCACCAAGCACAGCATCGTATTCTTGCGGTTGTTGTGGGTTATTCATAACTGGGATAGTTGTGTGAGTTGTTGGAGGACTTCTTCTATTGGTTTTTCTTCGACGTATCCAAAAACCAGAACCTGCAAGGCTGGATGGAAAATTACCTATTGATAAATATTAATAATTTCTTCTAGCCTTTAGATGTTACAGTTTGCAAGCCTGGACGTTAGAGAAGAGACAGTGTTTCGCGTCCATAATATTTTGGACTTATCGTAACGAAACGGGAGGTGAGCTTCAGGAGCATTGGACTTAAAAGTAATCTCATTGATCGGCAACCAGTTCCCTCCCTTTCTCCATCCTATCTTGTCTGCAAAAGCATTCCAGATTTCCCTGTTGTACTCTCCTGTTCCACCCAAACTTTGATAAATGCGCTTTTGGACAGACAACCCAAACCGCCCGTTACTGTATCTTACCCACAACTGGTCAATGGTGCGGAGGTCTTCACATGGGAAATTATCAATACTGTTAACATCTAACCAACCTTTTTTTCCCCGCTTCGCCACTGCTAACATTACGTGCCTTGTTTCCTGGTCTGCTTCTTTCCATTTTCCCGCCGCTAGTAAGTCACGTAATTGAGTATAGTCTGTTGATGCTCCTAGTTTTAAATGTGCATTAGACTCTATTAAAATCTGTGTTACGCTTGCTTCTGTGCGAGACTTTAACAGAGAATAAGCCTGTTTTTGTACATCCCAAGACTCATCATCTAAAGCCGGAATGACTAAATCTAAACCTGCTTCGCCATAATTCAAAGCTTGTGCAAGTGCTGCTATTCTCATCTGGGGGTTGGGGTTACTCAACCGTAATTTTACCCCTTGAATACCACCTAAAACTGCTGCACTCTCTGGGGCTTGATTTTGACCACCAAGTACAGCATCGTATTCTCGCGGTTGTTGTGGATTATTCATGATTCGTTAATGGTTGGTTTCATGTATGCTGTATTAAAAATAGCATATTATTGTCTGAATCAGGATGTACAGGATGTGATTGGATGATTATTGGTTAGGTGTTGATGATTAGTATGAGGAAAAGTGAATATTTATGAAGTCAGATGTAAGAATAAATACATAAACAACAGCCATTAACCATCAAATAACCATAATAATCAATACATCATTCACGTCTAGTAACCATCCAATAATCATCCTGTAAATCCTATAATCCTGGTTATCCTGATTCAGACAGTTTATAATTGATATACAGTGCAATATTACCTATAACCTAGTAAATGACATAGATAATTATGAATGTACAACTTGTTGACTCCCTTGTAGAAATTGTGTTAAAATTAACTCCCGAAGAAAAACAACTTTTCCAAGAAAGGTTAATTTATCAAGATTTCAACAAACAAACTAAAAAGCCTTTAACCTCTGAAAGAAAGATTAAAACTTTGGCAAGAGTGGATAGAAAAAGCTCCTAAAAGTTCTGTTAATCTTCCTGATGAAGCACTACGTCGAGAAAACATTTATGATGATCGAGGAAGATGAGTAATTACTTATTAGATACCAATATTCTGTTACGTTCAAGAGATATCACATCTCCTGATTTTCATTTAGTTGATAAAACAATTAGATATTTAATATCTAATAATCATCAATGTTTTATTACCTCTCAAGTAATTATTGAATTTTGGGTTGTTGCTACTCGTCCTATAAATGTCAATGGATTAGGATGGAATATAGAACAAACAACTCAAGCAGTACAAATGCTAATAAATCAATTTGATTTACTAGAAGAAACACCAGATGTATTTTCTATTTGGTTGAACTTAGTAACAACATATAATATTTCTGGTAAACGAACTCACGATATACACATATTAGCAGTGATGCTTGCTCATAATATCAGCCATATTTTAACTTTAAATCCCAAAGATTTTATAGCTGTTCCTGAAATTACAATTATTCATCCTCAAAGTATTAATAGCTAAGAATATTGTCAATGTAATTATCCTGTTAATTCTTTAATCATGGGTATCCTGATTCTGACAATATGTTACAATCGGAATAGAGGTAAAATCAAAAATTTCGTAATTAAATTGATCAGAAAAGACAATGCAACAAATTAATTTTGATGCTCGTGTAGATGAAAATGGTTTTTTATATCTGAAACTTCCCCCAAATTTTGCCGGGATGGAAATAACAGGCAAACTTTTATATAAAGTTCATTCTCTTTCCTTACCAAATCGCAAAGAGAATAAAATTGATATTAATCTTGTTCGGAGTATTTGTCATCAGATTAGAAATTTACCAGTTCTTGATAGCAGAACTCCTGATGAAATTATTGGTTATAATGAGTTTGGAATCCCAGAATAATGGTTATTGATACTTCTGCTATTATGGCAATTATTTATGATGAACCTGAAGAATTGATATTTATTGAACTTATTAACGAAAGTGCAGATTGTTTACTTTCTTCTCCAGGTTATGTGGAAGCATCCATTGTTTTAGGTACTAAACATGGTCAGCAAGGTGTAGAAAATCTGAATTTATTAATTGCAGCATTATCTATAACTATTGTACCTTTTACTGTAGAACAGGCACAATTAGCAAGTGCCGCATTTTTGAAATTTGGTAAAGGCCGTCATCCTGCAAAACTGAATATGGGAGATTGTTTTTCTTATGCTTTAGCAAAATCTACAAATCAACCTTTATTATTCAAAGGTAATGATTTTATTCACACCGATATTGATCAAGTGAATTATTAATTGATGCTATATTGGATTTAGACAATAACATCCTGTTAATCCTATAATCCTGGGTATCCTGATTCTGACAATATGTTACAATCTGAATTGAGAGAAACAGGAGCATAAAACTATGCCATTAATCAAAATACCAAAACATTATCTTGTATCTCAAGATGAAGATTCAATTACGGTAGATGTACCAGAATCAATGCTATTACATTGGAAAAAAGACTATGAAAAAATTAGTAAAGCTAAAGGTATTTTAAAACATAGAAAATCTGCTATGTTAGCTCATTTAGATCATCTACGTCAGGAATGGGAAGAATGAAATATCTTTATGATACCAATATTTTTATTTACTATCTAGCTGATGATATAACAGTTAATTCATGGTTTACAGAAGAGTTTTTGAATTTGCACGAAATTATAGTTTCACCAATTATCCGCATTGAATTACTGAGTTTTACTGGCTTATCAAAAGAGGAGGAACAGTCTATTGAAGATTTACTATCTCAATTTAACACAGTTCCATTGTTGCGAGAAATTGAAAATCAGACAATCCAAATCAAACAACAATATAAAATTAAACTTCCTGATGCAATTATCGCCGCTACAGCAATAAATCAAGACGCATTTTTAGTAACAAGAAATGTCAGTGATTTTAAAGGAATTACTGGACTAAAGATTGAGAATCCTTTTGTTAATTGATAATGGAGGACAATATAACTTTTATCCTGTAAATCCTTTCATCCTGGTTATCCTGATTCAGACAAAATAGCCTCAATTTATAAACAATCAATATTTGATTTCGCAAAATTGAGAATTTCTATAGTTCTTTGAATAATCAGATCCGCATCATCTTCTGTAATATTAGGATCAGTATTATAGTCACCGCGTAAACGAGTTCTTTCTGCATCAATTAAATAACGATGAAATTCACGAGGAATTCTTTCTGGGCGAGAAAATTTTTCTCCAAAAGCAGCAATAACGGCTGAATGTTTAGAATAAGCTAGACCTTCCCCTTCTAAAAAGCTGTAGGAATATAAAACATAGCATAATAACCACGAGAAACAGCAAATTCGGCAAAACCTTTTTGATTAAGTTCTACTGCTGCTTGTAAACTTCTCTCTGCTTTGTCCAACAATCTTTGTTGTTCAGGATTCATATTACTAAACCATCTTTTCTCACATTACGAAAAAAACCACTATCATGATTTTCTAATTGTTCATAATTAGCAAAAGCACAACTGATTAAAACATTATATTCTAGGCATAGATTCAGCGATTAATTGACTAATTCTTTCACTTTCTTGGGAATAGTTAAAAACATCTTTTAACACAATTAAAATATCAATATCTGAATCTGGTTGTGCTGTTCCTCTAGCTTGTGAACCATATAAAATGAGTTTTTCTATCTGTTCTCCATAAAGTTGTTTTAACTTTTGCTGTACTTGGGTTAAAACAGTGGAAATAGGTTGATTTAGCATAATTTTTAATCAACAATTACTCTGACTTAATTAAAATAGCATATTATTGTCAGAATCAGGATGTAAGGATTTACAGGATGTGATTGGATGATTTTTTGTGTTGTGGTGAATGTTGTGGTTGTCTGAATCAGGATTTCCAGGATTTAAGGATTTACAGGATGTGATTGTTTAATTATTGGTTAAGTGTTGATGATTAGTATGGAGAAAGGTTAATTTTTATGAAATTACTGTAATCATCAAATAATCATCCTGTTAATCCTATAATCCTGGTTATCCTGATTCAGACAAGATTATGAAGTGAGATGTAAGAATAAATACATAAATAACAGCGATTAACTATCAAATAACAATCCTGTTAATCGTATAATCCTGGGTATCCTGATTAAGACTATAATAAAGATTAATCAACACCCCAAACTCAATTAGAGAATCGTATTATGAGTACCGTATCCTTAGAAATACCTGAAGAAATCTTAATTAGTCTCAAAGAAACTCCAGAAAATCTGACTAGAGAAATACAAATTTTAGCAGCAGTTAAACTTTTTGAACTTGGTAAACTTTCATCAGGAAGAGCAGCACAATTAG
>NZ_JAYGHC010000076.1:1679-22002 GCF_034932285.1 Cronbergia sp. UHCC 0137 | reverse complement strand
AATAGAACCATGATAGATATACCTGGATAACTTCATCACAAATCACACTTTTGTGCGAAAATTGTCCAATCAGGTGTGAGGATGCAAGATAATGGACAAAAACTGGCAAGACGAAGAACTATGGATTATCACTGCAAGTAGTTCGGATAATGTCTCAAAAGAAGGGATGAAATCTGTAACAGGAAATCGAAATCCTTACAATAGTTCAACGGTTACAGACGAAGAAATAAAAAATACTCAGATGACAGCAGGGAAGTTAGAAGCGCAAATGTCCCAATTTGTGCGGGTAGTCAGTCGTTTGTTTAGTAACGTCCAAAAACAAGTCGAACCCCAAGCCCAACTTCAACTAGATGAAATTACCCTCACAGTAGAAATTGGTAGCGAAGGGGAAATTAAATTATTGGGTACTGGTGTAAAAGCTGCTGGTAAAGGCGCGATTGAGCTAAAATTTAAGCGTTCATTACCCCAATCTCCCGTAAATTGATCGCAATATGGCTAAAAATTGCGCTGTTGTCATTGGCGTTAACGAATATGACGAAATTCAGCCTCTCCAGTATGCAAAAACCGATGCAGAAAGGGTGCGCGATTATTTTTTACATAGTTTAGGTGTTCAATCAGAACAGCTATATTTTTTTTCTGATGATTCACCGCGCAACAGTTTGAGCAAGAAAACTCAACCAACTTACGGCACACTAAATAGTTTTTTTAATGATCGCTTTGAACAGCCTTTTTTAGAATCTGGGGATACCCTGTGGTTTTATTTTAGCGGTCATGGGATGCCCTACGCAGGACGAGATTATTTATTACCCATAGATGGCAATCCTCGTACTGTTCCTAATTTAGCAATTCCCATTACCTACATCACGGAACGATTGCGGCGCAGTGGTGCGGATAATATAGTTTTGTTTATTGATGCTTGTCGCAGCACTGGACAAAAAAGTGGTGGTTTGGGAATTGGTGAAGAAACACAGCAAGGTGTAATTACTTTCTTTTCCTGTAGTCCCAGTCAGGTTTCCTACGAAATCGAAGAAATTCAACAAGGTGCTTTTACTCATGTTTTACTCAATGGGTTGCAAATTCAAGGGGAAAGCAACTGCGCCACGGTTGAACGGTTGTATAACTATTTGCGCCATCAAGTTCCCCAATTGACCCAAAGGCATAAAAATTATATTCAAACTCCCTATGCTGCCATAGAACCTGCTACAAAACTGCATTATATTTTATTGCCTAAATCTGCCACTGATAGGGATATTAGTACCCTGAGAGAAGATGCTTTTCATGCTGAAATTGAAGGAAATTTTGATTTAGCTTTCCAGTTATGGGTGCGTGTGAATGTGGCCGCAGGTGGGCAAGATATGAAGGCTATTACAGCCTTTCAGCGATTAGCAAATAAACAATCTTTAAATACTATATTAGAACAGCGTCAAGCAGCAGAAGCACAGGGACAGAAAATAGCAGCAGCAAAACGCCGTGAATTAACTGTAGATTTAGGTCAAGGCATAACCATGGAACTGGTGCGCTTGCCTACGGGGAAGTTTACTATGGGAATGCCCCCGGAAGAGCGCCAAATAGCCTTAGAAAATGCCCTGAGCTATAACCTCAAGCGAGAAGATGTTGAACAATGGTTAGACTGGTCTACCCCCCAGCATGAGGTCTATCTGCAAGAGTTTTTAATGGGCAAATATACTGTCACCAATGCCCAATGGTATGCCGTGATGAAAACTAAGCCATCTGAGAAGTGTGAACCCAAATTTCAAGGGGATATGCAGCCTGTAGTTGGCGTTTCTTGGCATGAAGCACGGGCATTTTGTCAAAAGCTATCTGAACAGACTAAACGCAGCGTCAGATTGCCCACAGAGGCAGAATGGGAATACGCCTGTCGTGCTGGTACAACCACAGCCTTTGCCTTTGGGAAGACCATTACAACTGATCAAGTTAACTATGATGGTAATTATCCTTATGCTGATACCCCCAAGGGTAAATATCGAGAATGTACCGTAGATGTGGATAGTTTCACCCCCAACGCCTGGGGTTTATATCAAATGCACGGAAATGTCTGGGAATGGTGCTTAGATGAATTTCACGATAGCTATAGCGAAAAGCCAGCGCGTTTAAAAAGCAACGGTAATGAACCTTGGGTAAACAAGAAGAATTTAATAGCAAACTTGATTAATAAAATTAGTGATGAAGAAGATAATCCCGCTTATATATGTCGTAGCGGTTCTTGGTACCTCAATGCTATCGTTTGCCGTTCGGCGTGTCGTTACTGGTACGTCGCGCGTGATCAACTTAATGGTCTCGGTTTTCGGGTTGTGTTCGGGTCGTCCTCGCCAGGACTTTCTTAGCCCTCTGCTCTTTTGCCCTTTTGCCCTCTGCCCTTTCTTCTTTACCCTTGCGAGCGTCAGCGAGCTAAAATTTTTTTTCGTTGTAGAGTCTCTACAAAAGGATTAAGTAGGTGAGATGGGAAAAACCCATACGTGTCAACTTAACATGAAACTCTTGTAATGCCGTTAGATCAAACTTATTCAGTTCCTCAACAATCAAGCTCAAGAGGGGAGGGGATTAAGGGGTGGGGTAAAACGGCTGTGGGACAACGATTAGAGCCTAAATTGACACCAATGAGCAGTGCTAAACCCCTACAATACCGAACCATTGACGATCAACATCATCATTAATTTAAGCCTGAAATAACCTATTTTGGTAAGCGCGTAAAATAATTGATTTGCATAGTGCGTAAGTTCTAACATCATTAAAAATAACGGCGTTGCTGAATTGGCGTATGATTTTGGGGGTAGAGACGTTCCATGGAACGTCTCTACAAGGGTTTTGAATATATGCAAAATCATTGTCATCCCTAAAATCAGCAACGCCAAAATAACTTGTTAAAGACTTGTAACGCACATCAAATATTAATATTCCGACACTGTATAATTAAAGGTGGCTATCCTTGTTTATAAGTCTTAGAACTTATGGCACATAGCTTGGGGTTGAGTTATTAAACGTGGCGGTTCTTGGTACAACAATGCTATCAATTGCCGTTCGGCGTATCGTAACAGGAACAACGCGCGTGATCAAAATAATGATCTCGGTTTTCGGGTTGTGTTCGGGTCGTCCTCGCCAGCACTCTCTACAATCAGAATTGATAGAAGGGATTTTATCGAGCGTATATTAGAGAGTCCAAACTCAATTCCAGTGATGTAGGTGACTATATCCAAATATAAAACCGAGCCGGTTAGTTTGGTAGGGAAACCGAAGAATTGACTGGCTCAATTAATTAGATATGTCCAAAAAAGAATGTAGAGATGTTCCTCATGCAGGGATTCTCGACTCTACAAAGGTTATAAGAAGAATTATTACCAGATTTACATATATAGGAGTTACGCATTGACAGAAAATACCAAATATGTATAGTGGATAATACCTTGTCCATTTTTTGTAGGTTGGGTTGACGTAAGGAAACCCAACATCAACCAACAATAATAAATGTGTTGAGTTGCATTTCATTTAACCCACCCTACAAACTCTCTGCGCCTCTGCGTCTCTGTGAGAAACAAAAATTAACCCAAAACGAAATTCACCAACTTACCAGGAACAACGATCGCCTTCTTAATTTCTTTCCCTTCAATATAACGCTGGGCAATTTCCGACTCACGCGCATATTTCTCCAACTCCGCTTTATCGGCTTGCGAAGGTACTTGAATAGAACCGCGAGTTTTACCCATAACTTGAATTACCAAAGTAATTTCATCAGCTATCAAAGCCGCAGGGTCAAAACTTGGCCAAGTTTGTTTATGTACCGAATCTTTATTACCCAACAACTGCCATAATTCATCACCAATATGCGGTGCAAAAGGCGCTAACAAAATCACCAAAGTTTGAATCCCTTCAGCGTAAATTGGGGAATTATTACAACTTGCATCATTCAACGCATTACTTAATTTCATCAATTCCGAAATTGCGGTATTGAATTGATATTCATCTTCTACATCTTCCGTAATTGCTTGAATCGCAATATGAATTGCCCGACGCAAATCTTTTTCAACTTTACTTAATTTATCAAGTTCTGGTTTTTGCTTACAAACTCCCGCAGCAGCATAATCAGTCACTAACCGCCAAACGCGATTTAAAAAGCGGAATTGTCCCTCAACATCAGCCTCATCCCATTCCAAATCTTTCTCTGGAGGTGCTTTAAATAAAATGAACATTCTCGCCGTATCTATGCCATATTTATTGATGACATCTTCCGGGGCAACACCATTTCCTTTAGATTTAGACATGGTAGCATAGAGACGTTGTAAAGGTTCTCCTGTTTGCGGATCTACAGGATTATTAGCATCAACTAAATTAGAAGGAATCCATTTATCCTTACCACCTTTATTTGGGTTCATGTAAGTTAAACCCTGTACCATTCCCTGAGTTAATAACCGTTGAAATGGTTCATCAAAATTTAGCAAACCTCTATCACGCAATACTTTAGTGAAGAAACGCGAATATAACAAATGTAAAATTGCGTGTTCAATCCCCCCCACATATTGATCTACAGGCATCCAATCATTTACTTTCTGGAAATCAAAAACCTGATTTTCATTTTTGGCATCAGTAAAACGCAAGAAATACCACGAAGAATCAATAAAAGTATCCATTGTGTCTGTTTCCCGTTTTGCAGGAGTACCGCAAGTGGGACAAGGGACATTTACCCAACTTTCTAATTGTGCTAAAGGTGAACCACCACGTCCACTTAATTCGATTTCTTCTGGTAATTGTACAGGTAAATCTGCATCTGGTACTGGCACAATTCCACATTCAGGACAGTGAATAACAGGGATAGGTGCGCCCCAATAACGTTGTCGAGAAATCAACCAATCTCTGAGACGGTATTGTATTCTTAATTTACCAAAATTTTGTTTTTCTGCAAATTCGGTAATGGCTTTTTTCGCATCTACAGAATTTATCCCATTGAAGTCACCGGAATTAACTAAAATTCCTGCTTCTGTATAGGATGTTTTTAAAGTTTCTTCTGCACCAACTTCTGGGACAATTACTACTTTGATAGCTAAATTTTGTTCTTTGGCAAACTTGAAATCTCGCACATCATGGGCTGGTACACCCATTACCGCACCTGTACCATATTCATAGAGAACATAATCTGCAATCCATACGGGTACTTCTTCCCCAGTGAAGGGGTTAATAGCTTTCCCACCTGTAGGAATACCCCGTTTAGGTTTGTCTTCCGCAGTTCTTTCTAACTCACTTTGGTTAGTAACTTCTTTAATAAAGGCTTCTACTGCTGTTTTTTGTTCTGAAGTGGTGACAACTTGAGTTAAGGGGTGTTCTGGGGCTAATACGACGTAGCTAACACCATAAACTGTGTCGGGACGGGTAGTGTAAACGCCAATTTTTTCTTCTGACCCAACAATGGGAAATTCTAGATAAGCACCTGTGGATTTACCTATCCAGTTAGCCTGCATTAATTTAACTCGTTCTGGCCAACCTGTTAATTTTTCTAAATCATTTAATAATTCTTCGGCGTAATCGGTAATCTTGAAAAACCATTGACGTAATAATTTACGTTCAACTATTGCACCACTACGCCAAGAACGTCCTTCATTATCAACTTGTTCGTTTGCTAATACGGTTTGGTCAATGGGGTCCCAGTTAACTGCGGCTTCTCTTTGATAAGCTAAACCTGCTTGTAAAAATTGCAGAAAAATCCATTGAGTCCATTTGTAATAATCTGGGGAACAAGTAGCAACTTCACATTCCCAATCTAAGGATAAACCCAGACGTTGTAATTGTTGCCGCATCTGGGCGATATTTTGATATGTCCATTTGGCAGGGGGTACACCTCTATCAATGGCGGCGTTTTCTGCGGGTAATCCAAAAGCATCCCAACCCATTGGATGTAATACCCGATACCCTTGCATTCTCTTGAGGCGGGCGATTACATCTGTAATTGTGTAGTTACGAACGTGACCCATGTGTAGACTACCAGATGGGTAAGGGAACATGGAAAGGGCGTAGAATTTAGGCTTGTTTTGATCTTGAGGTGTTTTATCTAAGCCAAGTTCTGACCATGTTTTTTGCCATTTTTCCTCAATTGCGGCTGGTTGGTATGACGTTTTTTGGGGGGACTCCACAATTAAAACTCCTATATTGTTTATCTATTGCTTTTCGCTATTGTGGCATAATCTAGACTGCCCCTAAAGCTATTAAGTTTTTTAGTAAATAAAATTCTCATTTTGCTGGTGTTCTACTTACTCAATCAGTTTTTTTCTTAACTTTAATAAAATATGAGTATCCTCCATTTTAATGGTTTTATTAGAGATATTATTTATACACCTTGTCTTATCCCAAAACTTGAAACTTATGCAATAGATAATTTTAAAATTAATTATGCTAAGGCATCTGGAATAATTACTTTAGGGTTAGTTCTCAACTGTTATAATCTATTTCATCTTCGATAGCTTCTATTGCTTCAGCCATCAAATCTTGTTCCTGTTCAATTTCATTTAACTCTTCATCAGATACATCAAGTTCTTTCTTCGCAAAGACTCGCCTAGCCTTTCTGTCGAAAATTTCAACAATATTTGTTTTATCCTTTTTAATTGCTTCAATATCATCTTTTTGTAACAAAATCATATAATAGCGGGATACTTCCATCATTCTGTATGCATACTGATAAGCATCCCTTGTAAACTCGCCAGTTGTTACAACCATTACCACGTCTGCCCCTGTAACAAATGTCAGCCCGATTTCTTTGGCTAAGACATCAGTATCAACCTTATTTGTATTTTTGCATTGAATCTGCCACCGACTATAAACAAATCTGTCTGAAGCTGCTAAAACATCTACTTCTCCTTTACCTGTTTCTCTATTACGCCATTTTGTGAAACGCAGACTGGTTAGGCGTATCATCCAGACTGCCAGAAGTTCTAACGCTTTGCCTTTAATATGTTTATCTGGGTGATTTAATTCATTTACAACATCATCAAAGGTGCGGTTGAGTTCAATTTCCGAAAGCCTTGTTTCATTAGCAATTGATTTTAGAAGGGGTGCTAATAGTTCAGATTGGGCTTTATTGGTCAATCTGACTTTATTTGATTTAGCTCCTCTGCCACCTGTGGTTTTTTCTGTTTCTATTAAACCCAGACTTGCAAGAGGTTTAATAACATCCTTGACTAAATTTTTAGTTGTCAGTCTTAATTTATAAATACTTCTGGTATGTTGGGCAACTTTATTAGCTGGTATAAGTTCTTTCACATCAAGATTCAGCAGACTCAGCAGAAAATGTTTTTGTTCAGGTGTCAGGGTATAAAGCTCGTCGATAAAATCTTTGTTGATGCCTAGAATTTCTGAAACAATATCCCAGTTTATTTCGTATTCCCGTTCAAAAACACCTGCCTGGGACAACCAACTTCTCATAGTACTTGTGTAAGTGCCGCTAGGTGATATGGTATATCCCCTTTCCTGTAATTCATAGGCTATTGGCTCCAGTTGTGCTTCTTCTCCTCTAGCATTAACTGCATCAATAGCTTTTAATAAAGCCATACCTGACAAATTATTTAATATGTGCGCTGCAAATCTTTGATTTACAAATGAAGTATTGTCAGCATTAGCTAAAATTTCTTTAGCAAGAGAAGTAAGTTGATATTGGCGTGGCTGTTCCAAGTCCTCAATCAGCTGATAAGCTCTGAGGGATAAGAAACAGTTCATTGACAATATGCTGATATTTTTTGCAGATTGTATAGATGAAGCCTGTTGAGAATGTTTGGAAAAATAACGTTGGCCAATATTAACTTCCAGTGTATCCCTACTTGGTTGACACTCTTTGCATAACTCCAAAATTTCGACTAAAGAAAATTTAGTTGGCTCAAACTGATCTCCGTAAGTAAATTTCTTTAATTTTTTAGACTCCATTCCATAATTTCCTTAAAATATCTAATTAATTTGATAGTGCCTTTTTCAAAAAAGTCCTAACTGTACTGACTGGTTCTTATCAGCATTTTCTATTGCTATTGATGGTAAATCTGCTGGAGGTTCAACAACCAAAGGAGCATTTTCTTCAAATCTCAGTTTTGAGCTTCTGATGTAGTTTTCATCAATCTCAAAAGCTAACCAGCGTCTTTGTAAAGTTTCTGCAACTCGACCTGTCATATTAGAACCAGCAAAAGGTTCTAAAACAATATCGCCTGGTTCTGTACAAAGGTTGATGACAAACTCTGGTAAAGCTTGAGGGAATCTTGCTGGATGTGGTTTAAAACTTTCTTCTTTACAACGTTTTTGATAATAATCGTTAGAAGCAGTATTTGATGCAGAAATTATATTGACAGATTGAACTAAATTTTCAGATAATTTTTCTTCTATGAGAATTGGTTGTCCTATTTCTTCTTTACCTATACTACAACGTCCATCAATAATATTCGGAGGGATAGCCCCTCCTCGGTCGTTTCCAAATTTATTAGAAATGTCATGACCTGAAGGTCTGACTTTGGGTTTATACCCATTCTTCAGAAGGTTTTTCATTGCATCACTATAAGGCTTTAAAACTCTTCTATTATTAGCTTTAGGATGCGGTTCTTTAGACAGCCACCAAATTGTATTTACCGAATCTTTAACTCTTTCTCTGCGAACTGTTACCCATTCGGCAGGAGTGGGTAGTTTTGCTGGATTATACCAATACAATTCTTGTGCCAGATAAAATCCAAGCCCACCTTTTTCTTTTGCTTTGCACAAAGCCACAACCAGTTCAAAATGATAAAGTGAACGAACTGGCATCCCTTTAATCCAACTGCCACCAATATCAATAACCAGTGAGCCTGTTGGTTTAAGAATACGGTAAAACTGTACCGCATAATCTTTAAACCATTCAACATATTCATCTGCATCAACATTTCCGTATTCTTTTTTACGAACCAGTGCAAATGGTGGAGAGGTGCAAATTAGATCGATACTTTCGTTGGGAATACTTGCCATTAATTCTAGGCTGTTTCCCAAATAAGCAGCACCAAATTTTGTTTCGTAGTAAGGGTTGCAATTAAGTTTCATCTAAATTTTGTTATTACAATTGTAAAGTCTATGAAGACAGTGCCATCTATAAAAGTATAAGTTTTTGATATGTTTAGATGTTCTAATTATGGTAGTGATAAAGAAGTAGTGATTTTTATCTTTTCTATCTTTATACAAAGTGGGTTACACCAACTTGCATCACTACTTCTACAGGACTACTCTGTGTCTTGTCTTTAGTTAATTGATCTCGGATTTTATGCCTTCTATCGGCGTTTTAAACTGATTAATTGGCTGTTTTGGAGATGCTACGGCTGTTTTGGGAATTTCAATTACTGGATTATTGATGGCTACCATCAACGGTGAAGTCGAGATAACTGACTTGATTGTGTCCGTTGTTGGTTTTATCTGTTGTTGTGCCAGTTGCAAGGTTTTAGAATCGCTACCTGGTAGTAAACCAGATATTGTGCCAATTGCACAAGCAGCTAGAGCCGCTCCCCCTAATAACCATTTTAACTTGTCACGACGCTGCAAACGTGCTAATACTTCGTCGGCTGTTTTTCGTGGTGACTGTTCTGCTGCTGGTATTGGCATTGTTGTCAAGCCTTGTCGGAGCTTTAATAATCGCCCATACAAACGCTTAACTGAGGGATCGCTTACTAGCCATTCCTCTACCTGTCTACGTTCGACAGCCGTAATCTCACCATCGAGGTAAGCACTCAATAACTCGAAGCGGTCGGCTTCGCTGCGCCCTGGGGCATCGCGCTTCACCATATCCATTATACCCGTTGATTCTTTGGTAGGTTTCACCATCCCTTATGCTTCGCAATGCTGACGCTAAGGCGACTGGGATGGAGTAAGGAATATAACAATCCGTGTTTATTGTAACATGATTATTAAATCATTCACGGGTAAACACAGCGGATTTTTAGGAGAGTTTCAGCAATCTTTTCTTAAATGGTGGGGCAAATTGATATTTGCTAGATGATGCTATGCTGAATATTTTTGAGATTTGAGGAAGAAGATTAGGTGTCTAAATAACCTTGCAACTGGCTTTGTAATCTGGATCTAGCCCTGGCTATTCTCGATTTTACGGTTCCTAGTGAAACGCCGGTAATTTCGGCTATTTCTTCGTAGGCCATGCCTTCGATTTCTCTCAGGACTATTGTAGTACGAAATACTTCAGGCAAATCAGCGATCGCATCTCGCAGTTGTTCGTAAAATTCTCTAGTGGTCAGTTCTTCTTCTGGTCCTGGTGTATCGCCTGCAATATCCCAATCCATCTCGCCGTCGTCTACCGTGCGGGGAGCATCTAACGAGAGGGGACTGGCGAAACGTTTACGTTTTCGCAACTCGTCGTAAAACAAGTTGGTGGCAATGCGGCTTAACCAGCCACGAAATTTCGGAGGTTCTTGCAATCGGTTGATATTCCGATAGACGCGAATCCACACTTCTTGAGCCAAATCTGCTCTATCAGTCCAATCAGGTGCCAGGTGATATAAAACCCGATCAACCTGAGTCTGATAGCGCCGTAGTAGTTCTGCAAATGCAGCACGGTCTGGGCGCAGTCCAGTTTGACAGCGCAAAATGAGATCGTGATTTGAGAGTTTGTCAACTTGCACCGATGCTTCAGAATATGTTGCACCTACAGTTGACCAGGATACAGTAATCGCTTGACTCATAGATCGTACTGGCTTTAAATCATCCCCAGTTTTTTTGACGAGTCAATTCTTGATAAGTTCCTGAGTCGGGGTTTAACGTAGAAACATGAGGTTAACAAGGGCATTGGTGGGACTTGTCTGTTCAAAATTCCAACAGTATAGAGACGTTCCATGGAACGTCTCTACAAGGATTCTGGAAAACCTATATTCAAATTCGGTCGATGTCTATTAGCGATCGCCATTTCTCAAAAATTATATTGAGATTGTTACCTGTAAAATTAGGGTGGGTTGGCTGTGGCAATTTTTTGTAATAAACTGGTAAAAATGTAATTGTTGATCCTGGCAATACAGTTTTTTCATGGAATTTCCCTTTTAGTACCCGATCAAACTACATCTGGAGATTTATCTGAAAACAAGTCCTGACTACCCCAATTTCTGGAAGAGTATAAGTAGATGCATTAAGAAACAGATAATTTTTGATAAATTTTTAGTGAATTGGCTACTCTTAACAAGCCCTTTAGTTAGTCAGATATGTCAGGGATAAATAATAAGCTATGGCAATGGCAAGAAATCAATCTGTAGCGAGTATGGTGATGTTGCTCTGTTTTGGGACGGCAACTTTATCTCTGGCTGTCCATTGGCACTCTCAGACAATGACAAAGCAGATAATTCCCCCGGATTCCCAGATTTTAAGACCATCTCAAAGCAGCAGCCTAGAGTCAGGTGATAATAATACTTTATCAGTAGGAATTGGCAATGTGGCTTTAGGTGCGCCTGTTCCTCCTGTTTCTAAAAAGTCCTCTGTTACTAAAACTCGTCAAGAGAAAAAACCACAAAAAAATGTAGCTAGTAAAATCCCTCAAGTTAATAAATTGGTAGGACAAGAACCAGTACAGGAAAAGACTGGGAACAAGTTTCCTCAAAAACTTTTATCTGGGTTTTTACCTAAGCCAGCAAATGATTCTGTATCTAATCCGACGCAGTTAGTAGTTGATTTGAGCGATCGCCGTGTCTATGTATATCGCTATGATGAGGTGATAGCAAGTTATCCGGTTGCAGTAGGTAAGGAAGGTTGGGAAACACCCACTGGTACTTTCCAGGTGATGCACAAACAACTAGATCCAATTTGGCAACATCCGATTACTGGTAAGATATTTGAGGCTGGTACTGATAGTCCTTTAGGCGATCGCTGGATTGGGTTTTGGTCTGATGGACGCAATGAAATCGGCTTTCACGGTACACCCAATGTTGATTTATTAGGAGATGCTGTTTCTCATGGTTGTCTGAGAATGCGTAATACTGATGTTCGGATGTTGTACGATCAAGTGCAGTTAGGAACTTCCGTATTAGTGCGAAGTTGAAGGGTACAGGGAGTAGAGTCCGTTGAAGCGGGCAAGATGCCCGCACTACGAAAACTGTGCTTTATTGGCTGATTTAGTTTAGATGGGTTTTAGGTTATTTGATTTTTGCTCAAAATTAGGTGCATAAACTTGGAGTAAGTTACTAACCTGTTGCAGAACTTCATTCCCTGTATTTTTAGTGGAAACGGGAGTTTTGTTATCATTAGGCTGGTTGAGGTTAAGGCTAATAGCTTCGTTGACTTGCTGAGAAATGAAGTCGTGAAGTTCAGTTTTAGCTCGTTGACGCTGGTAGTTAGCACCTTCTTCTGTGGTTGCGTACAAGGGTGGAAGACGGTTAAGAGCGTAAGCTGCTATGTCTCCTACATCTAGAGTAGTGTCACTGGTAGCTTCAATTTCAGTGATTCGAGCGATCGCTTCTGTAAGTACCAACTCTTCCATCACGTTAATAAATTGTTTTCTAGGTACTGCTACTACTTCACCGGTCAATAATGCACCCATTAAACGATCTAGCGCCATGTACTCTTCTATTGAGAGTTCTGAGGCATTATCACAGATCCTTCCAACTTCTACTTCCATTGTTGGTGTTAAATAACCATCCTGGAGAGCTTGCTCTACAATTTTTTCAATACTCATAATCTTAATCATTCAGTTTAACTTACTTAATGGGTAGATGATCAGCAATTCACAATCAAAGAACTGGATTAATTATGGTAAATATGTCGTTAAATAGGACACGGCTTACCAAATTAATTCACTGTTGCTAACTATTGGTTTTCCTTATTAGACATTGACCAAATTTAAATCAATCGCCAAGGTGGTTAGGACATAAATTGTTAGCGCAGGTTGAAGTAAGCCATTGATAAAACTCGTTTCACAACAGGGTTTTACTCCTGACTCCTGACTCCTGACTCCTGACTCCTGCTATAAATGTACATTTTCCAAAACTTTTATAGAGACATTCTACTAGAACGCCTCTATTTTGTTTTTCAAAAATGACTATTTCATAACCTGAGTCTGCCAAGGTTTTGGATCGATTGATTGTCCGTTGACGTATAGACCCCAGTGGAGGTGCGGCCCTGTGGAAGCGCCGGTAGAACCAACTGTCCCAATCAATTGACCAGCTTTAACAAAATCACCTTCTTTGACGTTAATACGACTGAGGTGCATGAAAATACTGGTTACTCCTTGACCGTGGTCAACACCAACTAGATTACCATGAACTCGGAAACCTTGAGATACTGTTCCAACTAAAGCAACTTTTCCGTCCGCTGGGGCAATTACGGCTGAACCGGCAGCGCCAGCATAGTCTAAGCCGCGATGGTAGTAGTCATTAGCAAATTTACCATTATAGTAGCGCCGTACACCATAGGTAGTGGTCATTCGTCCTTTATTTGGTTTGAGGAAGACTCCATTCCAATATTTTTCTGGTGTTTGTAGTTTTTTAAAGGCTGCAACTTGCTGAAGTTCGTGTTCTGTGGCTTTAACTCCGGCTTTACCGGGGGGTAGATTAATGCGTTGGGTGGGGAATTGGCGATCGCGTACCCATACGGCTATGTTTCTTTGTTTACCATCTTTAGTAATTTGAAATTTCCTCACTCCGGGTTTTTCTAGGGGAGTTGTGGGAATAAATGCACGGTATTTATTCGGGGCTATGGAAAATGCTGGATATGTTTTCTCTCCAATTGTTAGTATGGGACTACTAGGATTCTGTTGATTATCAACATCAATTTCTACTGAGATTGTATCCCCCAATTGAGGATTTTTAGGGGTGATTTGAAATTCTAAAGCTGCTGCTGGTAATGGGAAAACCATAGGCACAGCGACAAATGTGGCTATTAATATCTTAGTTGTTTTGCTAATTCCAAGACACGGCAACTGGTTCTGCCGATTAATGGTGTGGGTTTGGAGAGTCATAATGTACCACAGATGGAAGGGTAATTCAACACAGATGAAAGTAAATTCAAGCGGATAAATGGATCGATTCCAGATTATTTTTGTGGTGGGTTTAATCGAAAACTGCTCTATAATAGCCGTTTCCTCAGTTTAATTCACTACTAAACTCATTAAATGAACGTCGTTTTAATGGTACAGATTCGGTACGGGGTAATAAATTGAAAATTTGCCGAAATTTGTCATCTATTTCTTCAAAAGGAACTTGACCTTGTTTGTTCAAAACGACTTCACCGGACTGGTTAAATACCAACACTTGCGGTACAGCCCCTTGGTAGTAGTATCCTGGTTCTGTGGGGTCGTAAGTTTCCTTGACGGGAATGGTATCAACACCAATGGGGATAATTTCCGCTACACGTCCGTAAAATGCCTGTACTTGGGAAATAGCGATCGCATACTCTTTGCAATCGGTGCTATCATCCACATAAAATGCTAAAAATACTGGTTTGTGTGCTGCTAAAGCCTGTCCTAATGTCTGTTTGGAAGGAACTAAGGAACCATTACCAGCATAAATGACAAAAATATTCCCATCATAGCTATCTTCTTTTAACCCAGCCAATGCCGGCTGCACACTTACCAAAAATAAACAAACAAGCAACAATAAGCATTTAGAAACTAACCGCCAACCATTAGCAATTATTTTAATTTGTAAAAAGAGCCACTTTATGCTATTCATCAACAAGAACCTATCAAGTTACTAATTTTTAAGGGAACAAAAAACAGAGAACAGCGTTGAAAGTCTTTTGGTGTCTAAGTTTTCTCATCACTGTATGTTCTGGTCTATCTGGCAACTGCTATAATTACATCCACGCACTATCCTTTAAGATAACTCTTTAGGAATAAAAAATTAAACATTAAAAGTTAAACATCTAAAATGAATAACCTATTAAATAGACTGAGACTCGGTTTAGCTGTATCCATAGCCAAAAGTATAACATTTTCAGTGCGCTTTCTCCGTTTAGGTGCTGCTAGTGTTTTACCAGGGTCGATTGCGCGACGTATTGAACCGCAAATTTTGGCTTTACTGAGTCAGCAAGTCAAAAATGGGGTGATCATTATTGCCGGGACTAACGGCAAAACTACCACAGCTTTGTTATTATACAGTATTTTACAACGTCAAGGATACCGGGTTTGTCATAATTCTACTGGTGCAAATTTAGAAAATGGTTTGGCTACGGCTTTAATTGAAAGCAGTAATTTACTAGGTTCTCTAAATATTGATTACGCTATTTTAGAAGTTGACGAAAATATTGTTCCCAAAGTTTTAAAACCTCTCCAACCTCGTGTGATTTTGTGTTTAAATTTGTTTCGTGATCAACTGGATAGATATGGTGAAGTTGACACAATTAGCAAACGCTGGACAAAGGTTATTTCTACTTTACCAGAAAGAACGGTAGTTATCCCCAATGCTGATGATCCAACTTTATCAAATCTCGGTCAGCAATTACCTCAAAAAGTCTTATTCTTTGGATTAAATGAACCGGAACACTATTTAGAAGCAATTCCTCACGCTGTTGATTCCATTTATTGTCCTAGATGTGGACATTCCCTTGATTACCAAGGTGTTTACCTGTCTCATCTGGGAGATTTTACCTGTCCTAGTTGTGGTTTTAGTAAGAGTAAACCTGCTTTAGAAAGTAGGGAATGGGGACAAATTCTCGTCGGCTTATACAACAAATATAACACTTTGGCTGCCGCTACAGCCGCCATAGAATTGGGTGTTAATAAAGCAATAATTGAGGATACTATCAATAATTTTCAAGCTGCTTTTGGTCGTGCTGAAGATTTGGTTATTGACGGTAAACGGGTGAGAATTTTATTATCTAAAAATCCCGTGGGGACAAATGAAACTATTCGTGTCGTAACTCAAAGTACAGATAAAACAACTTTATTAGTTTTAAACGATCGCACTCCCGATGGTACTGATGTATCATGGATTTGGGACGTAGACACAGAAAAACTGGTAGAACGGGGGGGAACGTTGGTGGTGAGTGGCGATCGCGTGTATGATATGGCCTTACGTCTGCGTTATAGTCAAAAATCTATCCACAGTGATATTAAGTTGATTGTAGAGGAAAATTTGCCGAGAGCGATCGCTATTGCCTTAGAACATACACCAACCGACGAAACCCTACACATTTTACCCACCTATTCTGCCATGTTAGAAGTGCGAGAAGTTTTAACTGGTCGGAAAATTCTTTAAAGGTGCAAAAATGAACAAATCTGTTATCGTAGCCTAAAATAATAATATCTGTACTGTAACTACTTTATTATTATGATAGATAAAAAATTACTCAACCGTATTACTACAAATCCGAAAATAATGGTTGGAAAACCGACAATTAAAGGCACTCGTTTAACAGTCGAGTATATTCTTAATCTCCTTGCACAAGGGGTAGCAATCTCAGAAATACTTGAAGAATATCAAGGTCTAGAAGAAGCAGATATTAGAGCTTGTTTATTATTTGCATCTCGTTCTCTAGAAAGTACAAGTTTTATGCCTTTGACTGCGGAGATTGCCTAGATGCGATTTTTGGTAGATGAAAATGCAGGTGTTTTTGTTGCTCATTGGTTACGTGAAAAAGGTTATGAAGTTTTCTCAGTTTATGAACAAGCACGAGGAATAGATGATGACACAATTATTCAAAAAGCTTTTGATGAAAACTGGATTTTGATCACTAGCGACAAAGATTTTGGTGAGAAAGTTTATCGGGATCAATATCCACATCGAGGTGTGATTCTTCTACGTTTAGAAAATGACCGTTATACAAATAAAATCCATATTTTACAACAGGTATTAGAGAAGTATATAGAAAAGTTAGTGGATAATTTTGTAGTAGTTACTGAGACTAAGATTAGATTTGCCACAACACAATAAAAAATATAACGGGTGAGGTGGGTTGTAGTTCGGTAATACACCAATAAGTACAAAAAATGTGCGTTACGAATCGGTCGGAAAATTCTTTAAAGGTGCAAAAATGAACACCTCTCAAAACTATGGAACAGACTTCCATGCTTGGACTCAAGAACAGGTTAGTTTACTCAAAGATCAAAAATGGGATAAATTAGACACTGTTAACCTGATTGAAGAAATCGAAACTTTGGGGAGAAAAGAACGACAAGAACTCAGAAACAGACTAGCGGTTTTATTAGCACATCTATTAAAATGGCAATTTCAAGGAGAAAAACGCAGTAGTAGTTGGTTGAGTACCATTCGTGAACAACGTATTCAAATCAAACTGCTTTTAGAAGATAGTCCCAGCTTGAAACCTTATTTAGATGAGATTTTTTTAACTGCTTATGAATTAGGTTTAGCCTTAGCGATTCGGGAAACCAAATTAAATGAACAAGTGTTTCCAGAAATATGTCATTACACAGCACAAGAAACTCTCAATTCGGCTTTTTTTCCTGAATAAATATGTTAAGATTAAACCGCATCTAGTCTGAGAATCGTAGTTTTTTACCGAGATTCTGAGATTGCTTCCTTACGTCGCAATGACACAACAGGATCATTAAAACTTTCAGGTTTCAACATGGATGAGGTTTAAGATACTCAACTTCTAAAGAAGCTAAGGATATTGTTGTTCAAATAATAGCTTAAAAATTGTTATGCTGCGCTGTTTGAATAGTTGTATACAGGAACTTGAATAAAATGGTCGGGTTCTTTTCTATCTAAAATTGTCTGTTGTAAACGTTCTACGGTCGAAGCAGAGAAAAATTGCTCCCCTGTTTCTTCATTTACACGAGCAGGTACGTTCTCAATTATAACAATTGTGCCGTTTAGATTTAAGGCGTATGTTACCTGCTTTTCAACCAGTGTTTCTTGCGAATCAATTGTCATTTTTACTAAGCCTCCTTTGCGTAAAGTTATCATTCCATTGTTGTAGATCAGGTTGATACACCGTAATAATTTTGATGAATGGACGAGAGGGATAACTACACTGAATGTGAATAGGACGTTGTGCTTCTGTCAAACCGCAAATTAGACAACTCGCTCCATACTTGTCGTCTGGGTATTCCTCAATTACTTGACCGTTTGCAATTGTCTCCCTAATTTCTTGAACTCGAATTTGTCGCAAGATAGATTGGTCAACAGCGTGCTTAGAAAACTCAAACTGATTTTCAGCAACTTTACGACGTATATCTATAATTAATGTGGTCATTCAACTATCATATCAGGAAACAATGCTATTGAACCGCTAGTAAAGATACTTGTAAAGTTGGGTTGCGCTTTCGCTTAACCCAACCTACGGAATTAAAGGTTTTTGACTAAGCTTATTGTAATTTTACCGCAGCACGTTGGAGAGGTAAAACTTCCTCTAAAGACATTTCATGGTCGGCTGTAATATGACTATTACAACAAATTGTACTAAAGAAAACAGGCTGACCAACAACCTCTGAAAAATGCTTTTCTAGTAATAACCGCGAAGTTATATCACCCAATAAATCACCTAAATCTTTTGTTAATTGATCTTTATCATCACGGTGAACCATTCTAAACTTGAAATTGGTTTCCCCTACTAACATTCTGATTGCAGAATCAAACTCATGTGCTTTACCCTGAACATAAGCAAAAGCTTGTTCTTCTAAAAAATTCCAAGCCTCTGGAAAAATCTCCCGAATCTTTTCGAGATGATTTTCTGTTTGGTAGACCAAAGTTGCAGTTTTACAATCCATATATTAATGTAGTTAATTGTAGAATACACCCAAATTTTCCTGTAATTTCCACAAAAACAGTAAAATTTAACGCCAAGCTCCTTAAAAGATTATTACCAGAAAATCAAAATAAAACTGTTACTAACAATACAAAATATGCTGATTTCACATTTTCAGATGTTAGCGCGTTATAATAGCCTAGCGAATAGTCGATTGTATGGGGTCTGTTCCCAGCTTGGTGATGCAGAAAGGAAGCAGATTAGACCAGCATTTTTCAAAAGCATACATGGAACATTAAACCATATTATGGTAGGCGATCGCATTTGGATGGGAAGGTTCACAGGTCAAGAAATGTCATCGACAGGACTTGATGCTATTCTTTATGATGATTTTGAAGAACTAAGTGCAGCGCGGATATGGGAAGATAATCGCATTGAACAATTTACCCTGAACTTAAATCAAGATTTTGTGATAGGAAACATTACCTATACCAATAGCCAAAGAAAAAGTTATAGTGATCCAGTAGAAATCTTATTGACACATTTCTTTAATCATCAAACTCACCACCGGGGACAAATTCACGATATGCTAACCCAAACTAACATTATCCCCCCAGTTCTAGATATGCACCGGATTTTGCGACCATAGATAGGTGAATTTAATTTGTATTTTGTATTTTTTGATTGAGGTTTTATGAGTTCTGCACAGATGGAAATTATTATTGGTTGGTTATATCCGCAGTTAATGAGTACCTATGGCGATCGCGGTAATGTTATAACTATAGAACGTCGCGCTCAATGGCGAGGATATAATGTTAAAGTTGTACCTTTAGACCAAAATTCCAGCCCGGAAAATATCAAATCAGTTGATGTTATAGTGGGTGGAGGCGCACAAGACCGTCAGCAAGAAATTGTCATGCGGGACTTGCAAGGAGCAAAAGCTGATGCAATGCGTGATAAAATCGAAAATGGTACACCAGGAGTATTTACCTGTGGTTCTCCCCAACTGCTAGGACATTATTATGAACCGGGGTTAGGTCAGAGAATCGAAGGTTTAGGAATACTCGATTTAGTTTCTATTCATCCTGGAGAAAACACCAAACGCTGTATTGGTAATTTGGTAATTGAAGTCACAGCTTCACGTTTAGCGCAAGAATTGGAAGCAATGACGGGAACGAAACCCTATTTAGTCGGTTTTGAAAATCACGGTGGACGGACTAAATTAGGAAAGGTGGAAGCCTTGGGACGTGTGGTGTACGGTTTGGGTAATAATGGTGAAGATGGGACAGAAGGAGCATTTTATCAAAATGCTATAGCGACATATTCTCACGGTCCTTTGTTACCTAAAAATCCCTTTGTCGCAGATTGGTTAATTCAAACAGCATTGCGGTTAAAATATCAAGAAGAAATTCAACTTGCACCTTTAGATGATGAGTTAGCAATGCAAGGAAGGGAAGCCATGTTTAAGCGATTGAAGGTAAATTTGTCTAGGTAAAACAATTCTCTAGGAGTTACGCATTAATAGAATCTATTAGATTCTATCTTTTGTAGGGTGCGTCAGACCCAATAATTTAGCGCAAAACAGATGTTCTCTATCTGACGCACCGCATTAATATGTGATTCCCAAAGCCTGAAACCAAGTAATTTCGTTCATACATATCATCTGCATTTTGTACAGTTCGTAAGTCGTACA
>NZ_JAYGHC010000076.1:0-1354 GCF_034932285.1 Cronbergia sp. UHCC 0137 | reverse complement strand
AAACTACACAATTTAAGGTTTTTGGTTTTACATTTCCGCATTAAAATCTACTTTATCATAAATATCTGCCAGCAAAATTTGGCAGGGAACAGAAGCTAAATTTAAGTTAACATTTTCATCTGTAAATTCTGAAAAAATCCATTTATTGTTATCGCTTTTCCAGTATTGTTCAATGTGCATTGTATATTGGTCAATTAAAATATATTCTTGAAAGCTAGGAATAGTCCGATAAGCTGCAAATTTCTGATCTCGGTCATTGTTGCTGGTAGATTTTGATAAAACTTCAGCAATCATTACCGGGTTAGTCAAAGTGTCTTTTCTTCCTTCTTCATAAACCAAGGGATTTTGGATCACCATCACATCAGGATAGGTGTGAATGCGTTTTTCAGGAATCCAAAGACGTTGATCTGTGACGAACACACGATAAGGTTGACGTTTAAGTAGAAAATTTAGCGTACCACTGAAATTTAGTGCAATTTGATTATGATTTGGTGTTCCACCTGTCATTGGTATAATTAATCCATCAATATATTCGTGACGTATTTCTGAATTTACTTCTAATTCTAGATATTCTACTGGTGAATAATAGCGTGTTTGTTGTGCGATCGCCATAATATTTTAAACCATAATGTTGCAATTTATTCAAATATTATCATTTTTTTTGAACATTGGGAGACTATCGTAATAATCTCAAACCCTAATGTTTCCTATCCCGTGAGTAAATCCTTTACATTTCCGCATTAAAATCTACTTTATCATAAATATCTGCCAGCAAAATTTGGCAGGGAACAGAAGCTAAATTTAAGTTAACATTTTCATCTGTAAATTCTGAAAAAATCCATTTATTGTTATGTTCCACCTGTCATTGGTATAATTAATCCATCAATATATTCGTGACGTATTTCTGAATTTACTTCTAATTCTAGATATTCTACTGGTGAATAATAGCGTGTTTGTTGTGCGATCGCCATAATAGTTCAAACCATAATATTCCAATTTATTCAAATATTATCATTTTTTTTGACTTCTGATGAAATGGGGGGTTTCCGTGTTGGAAAACTCTATCTATTCTATCAAGCAGAAAACATCATAATAGTCTCAAAAAAATATTTATTCCAACCTGTTGCCAAAATCAAAAAATAGGTTATGATAGGAAAGTTGAAACCAAGGGCGGGTGGCGGAATTGGTAGACGCACCGCACTCAAAATGCGGCACCGAAAGGTATAGGAGTTCGATTCTCCTCCTGCCCATTAGTAAAAAGTACATCTCTCCTATACTCAAGAAGGTTAGGATATGGACTTTTGCAAAATTACGAAAGACCTGGATTTGTAGGGGTTTAGGGATGCTCATTGGT
>NZ_JAYGHC010000075.1:0-22412 GCF_034932285.1 Cronbergia sp. UHCC 0137 | reverse complement strand
AAATTATGGCATCAGTAAGCAACAGTGGTTAGAAGAGTTTTTGGAGTTACCAAATGGAATTCCCTCGGATGACACCTTTAGGAGAGTATTTGAGTTCATCAATCCCGAAGAATTAAATCGTTGTTTCACCAGATGGATAGAAACCCTAGTGACAAAGATGGGAGGAGAGATAATTCCCATAGATGGAAAGACCATTAGGGGTTCTTACGACCGCAATCAAGGTAAATCGGCATTAATCCGTCAAGTTTGGTCTGTTCCGGTTTCTGCTATGGGTGAGCTTTACCAACCTAAAATCTGGGCTGGACTCCAAAGTGTGGTCATGGTTGTCCGGGAGCGTCGTCTTTGGAATAAAACTACTCGTGAGGTTCAGTTTTATCTGACTTCTTTACATAGTGATGCTCAACTTTTAGGTCGAGCTATCCGCAAACATTGGAGTATTGAAAACCAGGCTCATTGGACTCTTGACTGTACTTTTGCAGAGGATTCTTGCCGTATTCGTGCTTGGAATAGTCCCCGCAATTTTGCTCTTTTACGACGTATTGCTCTCAATGCTCTCAATCGTGAACACACTTACAAACGTAGTCTCCGACAAAAAATGAAACGCACTGCTATGGATAACAATTATATGATTAATGAACTCTTTTAAACTATTGAGTCGGTGTAAACCATCTATTACTAACCATTTTTCCTCATTAGTTGCATCAATATAAAAAGCTGGTAGAGGGATACGGAGTAAAATTGATTCTATCAGTCTACTTTGAGCAATTTTATTCCAGACTTTTTTTCTCTGAAATTTTGGTTCTAATTCTAGTTGATGATAACTAATTCTTGCTAATAATTCATCAATGCTAACTTGTCTAGTTTCAACTCGAATTTTAGTAGGGTCAAAAGGCTCATTTATATCTTCTGCTGTAATAATATTTTCATCATCATCTTCCGAGAAATCATCTAATATTTCTGATTCTATGATAATATCTGGATCAATGATTTTTGAGTTAAGGTTATGTATATCTGTCATCATATTTATTAGTTGAGTATTTATTGGAGTCTAACGGCAACACCTAATAAGTTAGTGCAATTAACTAACTTAATTAGGGGTTGCGGAAAAAGTCTTTTCATTAGGGCTAGGAGTCAGGAGTCAGGAGTCAGGAGGAAGAATTAGAAGAAGAGAAGAATATACTTGAATCTGGTCAAGTGATAGATTTTTGGTAGTTTCAACGCTTATTTCTTGCACCAGACTCACCTTTTCAACCTTCAAACTCTTGATATATCTAAGTTTTAGCTTTATTAAGCAAGCCCTAATTATATATCCCCAATTACTTCAAGAAGCAGGTTATTAGCATTTTCAACCCAAAATCTACACAATATTACGCTTCCGGTTCAATTCCCAAAGCACGTAATTGTTCAGCCAAGCGATTTGCTCTTTCTTCACCAGTTAATAACAAATTACCTTGCAAATCCCACCCGCGCAACCAGGGTAATTCCATATTCTGATATTCTCCCTGCCATAAACCTAACTCAATTCCCATAGGTGTAATTGAATAATGTCCCCTTTCATTTGCTGATAATAACTGATATTGTCCACCAATTAATTCATAAACTTCTATACTGGCTTTATTCACTTCATAAATGCCATAAAAAGCGGGTTTAATTACCTGTTCATAAATCCAAAATTTACCTTTCCAAGGAGTTTTATCTCTTTCTTCACTACCATTTCCAGAAACAAATTCTAACACAATTAATGGCGAAATATATTCTTGCCAAAGGACATAAGAACGTCGGCTTTTACCATTCAAAGAAGGTGGTACATTGGGGACATAAAACCAGTCTGGGGCTTCTGCACCTTTTTCTGGTGGTTCAGTAATACGCCAATAAATACCTAAATCCTGTCCAATACAATATTGACCATCAGGATTTAATTTCTTGAGGATAGGTGTAATGGAGTCAGTCAGTAAGATGCTTTGAGGATGTTCTTGCCAATTTTTCACAAAAGTGCCGTTAGAGTCTGGGAGTTGGGTATGATCTGGAAGAGAGGTTTCTGGGTAAGGGCGTAAGTCTGGATCTTCCTGGACATCAGTTGTAAAAGTCATATATCCTCCTGCTGCTGTGAGGTTTAATTTAGTTTAGCAAAATTAGGGGGTAAAGCGATCGCACCTAACCTAACTAAATACGCGATCGCTATTCTTCTTAACTAACCTTTCCCACCCCCGCTAAATCTAAAATTGGCGCAATCAAATCTTCCCGCTTCACCGCCATAATATGCACACCTTGACACAAATCCTTGGCAATCTGCACCTGTTCCGCCGCAATTTTCATTCCTTCTTCTAGGGGATGTTTAGCTTTTGCTAACCTATCAATAATGTGTTCAGGAATATTCACACCGGGAACAGCCTTATTAATAAACTGGGCATTTTTTGCCGACTTTAACAGAAAAATTCCCGCCAAAATTGGTTTATTGTAACCTGCGGCGATTTTATCCATGAACTTTTCTAATATTTCAAAATCAGTAATTAATTGACTTTGAAAAAATTGCGCCCCGGCTTCTATCTTCTTTTCAAAACGACTTTGCAAACCTGACCAACTTTTAGATTGGGGATCTACTGCTGCACCGGTAAATAAATCTAATGCACCATCAACTAGAGGTTTTTCATTAAAATCAACACCATGATTCAGTTTTCTAATTAATTGCAACAACCGCACAGCTTCTAAATCAAATACAGCCTTTGCTTCAGGATGATCACCTGCTTTCACCGGGTCGCCAGTCAAGGCTAAAATGTTGCGGATACCCAAAGCATGAGCGCCCATCAAGTCTGCTTGTATACCAATACGGTTGCGATCGCGGCAAGCAACTTGGCAAATCGGCTCAATTCCATTTTGGCACAAAATCGCCGACCCCACCAAAGACGACATCCGTAACACTGCTCTGCTACCATCGGTAATGTTGACGGCATGAACCCTCCCCTGAAGAGTCGCCGCCATTTTCAGCATTTCTGTAGGATCTCCCCCTTTGGGTGGTGCTACCTCAGCCGTAATCAGAAATTCACCCGCTTGGACAGCTTGACGGAAGTTATTAAAAGCACTATGGTTTTGAGTATCCAGCATAACATTATAATTTTGGTTTTCTAATAGGGTAAAACATTAGACACCTAAAAGCGAAAACCTTAAAGAGGAACTGAGAAACCTAAAGCGGCTTTGACTTCTGCTAAAGTAGAGAGAGCGATCGCTTCCGCTTTTTCCCTCCCATCCCTCAACACTGTCTCTAAATAAACCTTATCTCCCATCACCTCCCCATATTTTTCTTGAATCGGCTTCAAAGCATTAATCGCTGTTTCTGTCAACAGTGGTTTAAATGTTCCCCAACCCATATCTTGACACTCCGCAGCTACATCTTCCTTAGTTTTGCCAGAAAGCAGCATATACAGGGTTAATAAATTGTGACATTCTGGGCGTTCTGGGTCATCAAAGGTTAAACCCCGAACTAAATCAGTTTTACAGCGTTTAATTTTCTTAGTAATCTGATCTGGTGGATCTAAAACATTAATCCGGCTCAACTCCGACGGATCAGACTTAGACATTTTCCGAGTCCCATCTGTTAAACTCATCACCCTTGCACCTTCTTTTCTAATCAAGGGATCTGGTAGTTTTAATACAGGTGCATCTTTCGCAAACTGGTGATTAAACCTATTGACAATATCCCGCGTCAGTTCCAAATGTTGCTTCTGATCTTCACCTACAGGCACTTTATCAGCTTGGTACAGCAAAATATCCGCCGCCATTAACACAGGATAATCTAACAAACCAACACCGACATTTTCTCCCTGTTTAACTGCCTTTTCCTTAAACTGAATCATGTCTTGCAGCCAATTTAAAGGTGTGATACAGTTCAGTAACCAAGTCAGTTCGCTATGTGCCGAAACATGGGATTGAACAAAAATGCTGGAGTGGTTTAAATCAATCCCACAAGCTAAATAAAGCGCGGCAATATTGTAAGTATCAGCCGCCAGAGTTGCTGGATTATGCGGTACAGTGATCGCGTGTAAATCTACAACACAAAAGAAATTATCATACTGGTCTTGAATTTCTACCCAGTTGCGAATAGCCCCTAAGTAATTACCCAAGTGTAAATTACCAGTTGGTTGAACTCCCGACAGAACACGCTGCTTACCCATAAATTTCCAGTTAGTTATAATCCAATGCGCTTAGTATTAAGAAAATGGTAGATTGGGTGAAGCGACAACGCAACCCAATTTATGGATTATAGGAGGCTTCTACTTTTTAAGCTAACGAATAGAGATTAGGTTTAGCCAACCAGTCGCAACAAGGCTACCAGCTAGGAGGACATAATGTCCACGTAAATTATGATTTTATTTCACGCAGAGACGCAGAGACGCAGAGAGTAAGAGTTTGAGAGATGGAGT
Organism: Cronbergia sp. UHCC 0137; assembly: GCF_034932285.1. Taxonomy (NCBI): domain Bacteria; kingdom Bacillati; phylum Cyanobacteriota; class Cyanophyceae; order Nostocales; family Nostocaceae; genus Cronbergia; species Cronbergia sp. UHCC 0137. Next base: position 17,994 of record NZ_JAYGHC010000075.1, on the reverse strand, counting down.
TTTTGACTTTCATACCTCAATTCAGCAACGCCGCTTTTTCTATTTGAAGTTTTGCCCGAATAGCTTCTGTACCTGGTTTTGGTGGCTTAGAAGCAATGCGAGCAGTGCGTTCACGATTTTGTCCTTCGTAATACTGTCGCAATTCTTCCGCTTCCTTCAGAACAAGACGGTACTCTGCTTCAACCTCTGCACGGTATGTTTCAATATAAGATAGCGCAGCATTTACCTGCTCATCGGTAAGTCCAAGCATGGCACGGATGAATTTTGATGGATAGTGTTCTGTCACGTAATCCATCACATCATAGAGAGTGATGCGGGTACCTGAGATCGTCAATCCGCGCTCTGTACGGATAATAATCGCTTGATCATTTGATGCTAAAGTCATGTTTATAAATCCTCTGGAACTAATTCGATGTTAAGCCGCTTAAAGCAAACAGGACTTACGCAAAATATCTCTCAAAACCTCATTTCTCTGTGAACTCTGTGCCTCTGTGGTTTGTTTTTCAAAGAAAGCAGTAAATTATGAATCCTATCGGTACAAACTATATTTTATGAAAAAATTGATTAATCAGCCAGCAGATTTTGTCAGGGAAAGTTTAGAAGGGATGGCTGTGGCTCATGCTGATTTGATACAGGTTAACTATGAGCCTACCTTTGTTTATCGAGCCGACGCACCAGTACAGGGAAAAGTAGCAATTATATCTGGTGGTGGTAGTGGACATGAACCAATGCACGTCGGTTTTGTGGGTAGAGGAATGCTTGATGCGGCTTGTCCTGGGGAAATTTTCACCTCACCTACCCCTGATCAAATGTTAGCAGCTACCAAGCGTGTAGATGGTGGTGCAGGTATTCTTTACATCGTTAAAAATTATAGCGGCGATGTGATGAATTTTGAAATGGCGATGGAATTAGCTCATAGTCAAGGCATACGGGCTTTGAGTATTTTAATTGATGATGATGTAGCTATGAAAGATAGTCTTTTTACCCAAGGGAGAAGAGGGGTAGGAACGACGGTGTTAGCGGAAAAAATTTGTGGTGCGGCTGCCGAACAGGGTTATGATTTACATCAGGTGGCAGATTTGTGTAGAAGAGTAAATGTGCATGGACGAAGTGTGGGAGTGGCCTTGAGTTCCTGTACAGTCCCCGCGAAAGGTACACCGACCTTTGTTTTGGGGAATAGGGAGATAGAATTGGGAATTGGTATTCATGGAGAACCAGGGACAGAAAGAGTATCCATGAAATCAGGGGATGAAATTACCGAAATTTTAGCGCGTTGGCTTTGCCCGCCGCAGGCATCGCTCCTTGATGATACCACCTATAGTCGCACAGTCAAGGAATGGAACGAAACCAAAGGTAAATGGGTAGATATCGAACTATTAAATAAACCCCTGCAAAAGAGCGATCGCCTTCTAGCATTTGTTAACAGTATGGGTGGTACTCCCATAGCCGAACTCTATCTCGTCTACCGCAAACTGGCAGAAATCTGTGAACAGGAAGGATTGCAAATCGTGCGAAACCTCATTGGTCCCTACATGACATCTTTAGAAATGCAAGGCTGTTCTATCACCCTGCTGAAGTTAGATGATGAGATGTTGAAGCTATGGGATGCACCAGTAAAAACGCCAAGTTTACGCTGGGGTGTGTAAGATGGTAACACAATCACAAATTGTTGAATGGTTAAAAGTGTTTGCTTGTGTCATTGAGCATCACAAGGAAGATTTGACAGAATTAGATGCGGCCATAGGTGATGCTGATCATGGTATCAACATGGATCGTGGGTTTAGAAAAGTTAGAAGCATCTTACCCAGTTGTGCCAATAAAGATATTAGCGATACATTAAAAACCGTCAGCATGACTTTAATTTCCAATGTTGGCGGTGCGAGTGGTCCTTTGTATGGTACATGGTTTTTAAGAGCAAGTTCCGCCACCGTTGATAAGGAAGAATTAACTGAAGAAGATATGCTCAAGTTACTCCAAGCCGGTTTAGATGGAGTGATAGAAAGGGGTAAAGCGCAGTTGGGAGATAAAACCATGATAGATGTGTTATCTCCAGCCGTAGACACCTTTGAGCAAGCTTTAAGCCAAGGCTTGGGAACACTGCCGGCTTTGCGTCAAGCAGTTACAGCAGCCGAACAAGGTTTAAAGAACACCATACCGATGTTAGCAAAGAGGGGAAGGGCAAGTTATTTAGGAGAGAGGAGTATCGGACATCAAGATCCGGGTGGTACTTCTGCCTATTATATGTTGCGGAGTTTGTTAGAGGTGGTGGAAAGTCCTGGAAGGTGAAAAGTAGAAAGTTGCTAATTAGGACTTGAGGAAAAAGTCTTTTGGTTAGGGCTAGGAGTCAGGAGTCAGGAGTCAGGAGTCAGGAGTCAGGAGGAAGAATTAGAAGAAGAGAAGAACAGTATTAAATCTGGTCAAGTGATAGGTAAATGAACAGTTTTAACGCTTATTCCTTGCACTTGATTCTCCTTTTTTACCTTCAAACCCAAGTTTTAGTAGTTTTCTTATTCCTCTCTGCGTAAAACTGAATTGAGGTTAATTATCCCACAGCAAATCCTGTACAATCTCGAAATTTGGGAGGATCAAAACCTAAAACTATATCGTGTTTAGGTACACCTAACTCGACTAATTCATTAGCAATACCAACTTCTGTTCCATCCTGCTGAATCCAAATTTTACCATCAATAATATCTATATGTGAAACAGTACCATAAATTCGGTTAGACTCACGCCAGCCAACATAAATTAATAGGTAATGATCACCTTGAGTATCAAATATAGTTTGGGCTTGAATACGTTTATCCCATACCAATTTAACCCGTGCAGTAAGCAAGTTTTTTATATGTTCTCTGTATTGATCAACGGTAGCCATTTTTCAATTACCTCCCTGTCAATATTATAAACTATTAAGAAAAGTTGATTTTCTTCTACCAGTTCTTGAATAAACGGACTGATAAAAAATCGAGCATAGATATCGCTAGAAACAGCTAGATATAAAAGTCGATTTGCATTTATCTTTTGCGGACATTCACAATGAACTTATAGATGTATTTATGTAGTATATACTATATTATAGCAATTCCTATTCTGAGGTAAAAGGAGTAATCATTAAACGCCGATGGACGCGGATAAACGCAGATATACCCAACACGGCTTAATTGTTTGATTCTCCGGGTAGGGTTTTAAGCCCTGGCGACTAGAAGTCACGGCTACACAAACAAAGTCCGCCTGCGCGGACTAACGAAAAATCAAGGATTGGAAACCCACGTAGGTGGGTTTTGCCTGTGTAGATGCGGTTTCTAACCGCCCGTTTAATTATAAATCTAGGGTTTTCGTGATTATACAAAAGTCCATGTCTCAACCGTTGTGAGTATAATTTTGTACTTTACTAGACTAGGAAATGCTATATAGCAATACAATTGAGGACGGGGAAAGCGCACCCCTACAGATTTTGTAATTATACTAAATACGGCTTAATTATTTGATTCTGTGGGTAAGGGTTTAGCAGTGCTAAACCCCTACAAATCTCGGTTTTTCGTAATTTTGCAAAAGTCCATGTCTCAACCGTTTTTAGTATAAGAACTGGATCTCACTGATTTGAAAACCGCTAGATCAATATAACGGAAAATAGCGATCGCTCTAGCTACAAAACAAGGTAAACTCAATTATCAGGTAGACTATTTAATCACAAAGTAAGTATAATTGGAAACATTTGAGTTCATAGTCAACGGACCACCCGTATCTCAACAAACTCGTAGACGTGAAAAGCTCAGAGCTTGGAAAGATACAGTTAGACAAGAAGCAGAAAAATATTGGTCTTTCGAGCAACCGCCATCTACCGAGTCGGTTATGCTTAAGGTGACATACTTTTATAATGAAATTATTGTGGATGTAGACAATATAGTTAAGCCTATCCAAGATGCAATGAATGGTCTAGTTTATCTTGATGATACCCAAATAACTGATGTTCTTGTTAGAAAAAGAAATATATCAGGCAAATTTATAATAGAAAGTATAACTCCTATTATGACAAAAGGTTTTGCGCGCGGCAATGAATTTTTACATATTGTTGTCACAGATGCTCCTGATCAAGAGGTAATTGACTAATGAATGCTCAAATAGAACAACTGGAAAGAGAACGATTACTCGAAGTAGCAGAGAAATATCGTCAAAAAGGCTATCAGGTGATACTTTCACCCAACTATGAAGAATTACCCGATTTTCTCAGGGAGTACCGCTACCGTCCTGACATGATAGTGCGTGGAGGAGAAGATGCAGCAGTGATTGAGGTAAAATCACATCGTTCTATTATGTCATCTTCCGCACAGTTACAAACATTAGCTCAGGTAGTTAAAGATCATCCTGGTTGGAGATTGGAATTAGTCATAACCAATCCCAAGGAAGGACTGTATTATTCTAAGATGGAAGGTTCATTACAAGCAGATGAAATAAAGTCAAAATTACAGGTAGCTAGAGAACTAACAATTAATAATCCAGAATCAGCTATCCTTTATGTTTGGTCTTTGGCTGAAGCAACGCTTAGATTCGTTGCTATTCATGAAAATTTGATCTTGAAGAAATTAGAATCTCCTTTGTATTTATTGAAACAATTAGCATTTGAGGGAATACTATCTCAAACTGATTACCAATTATTAATGAATGTTTTTCCCCTACGAAATGCGATCGCTCATGGTTTTAAAACTACCCCCATCACCCAAAATTCTGTCTTTGAAGTCATTGAAGTTACGGAAAAATTATTACAATCTATTGAATCTACTCCTTTAGAGAGTTCCAAATAAAAAAACACTCAACCATCTAACCTAAAAAATCTCTCAAACTCTTATTACTCTGTGTCCTCTGTGCCTCTGTGGTTAGTTAATCGGGATAATTTATTTCCTAGAAGTCCCTTAACTTAGGAAAAAATTTACAATTACTAGCCAAATTGGTACTGTTTTTGTTAACTTACCAGAGAATAATGAAATGGGTAACTGGCTAAGGTGTTGCAGTGGTTGGAATAGTTATCGTTTCGCACAGTAAACTATTAGCTCTAGGAGTGCGGGAACTAGCCGCACAGATGGTTCAAGGACGAGTTCCTCTCGCCGTTGCAGCCGGGATAGATGATCCTGCAAATCCATTGGGTACGGATGCAATGCAGGTTTATGAAGCGATCGCCAGCGTATATTCTGAAGATGGCGTTCTGATACTCATGGATTTAGGTAGCGCCTTGATGAGTGCGGAAATGGCTTTAGAATTCCTTTCCCCAGCACAACGAGCAAAAGTACATCTCTGTGCAGCGCCTATCGTCGAAGGGGCGATCGCTGCGGTTGTAGCTGCCTCTAATGGTAAAAATATTCACCAAGTTATAGAAGAAGCCCAAGGCTCATTAGTCGCCAAAATCACTCTATTGGGTTCACATATTTCTCCTTCTTCTCCAGTCAATGAGGTTTTGATTTCCAACCCAGAAGCCAAAGAAATTAGGCTGACAATCAATAATCGCTTAGGTTTACACTCCCGTCCATCTGCCCAATTTGTGGCGACTGCATCGCGCTTCCAGGCTCAAATCCGCGTCCAAAATTTAACTAGAGGTACAGAACCAGTCCGGGGAGACAGTATTAATCAAGTAGCTACTTTAGGGGTACGTCAAGGACACGAATTATTAATTACAGCGGTTGGGGTGGATGCAGGTGCGGCGTTGAAAGCGTTACAAACTTTGGTAATCAACAACTTTGGCGAAAATGATCAATCAGTAAAATTACCATTAACTAAAAAAGCAGAAGTTCCTCAATTAACCCAGGGTGAACTGGTGGGAATTGGGGCTTCGACTGGAATAGCGATCGCTCCCTTAATTCATTATCAATCAACCCCGGTCACTTTAACAGAATACCACATAGAGAATGTAGAAATAGAGTGGCAAAGATTACAATCAGCTATCCAAACCGCCAAACAAGAAATTCAAACTTTACTTTCCCATACCTCCATCCAAATTGGTGATGCGGAAGCTGCCATTTTTGACGCTCATCTGCTATTTTTAGAAGATCCCGTATTGCTAGAAGCAGTGCGATCGCGTATTATTGAACAACACCTCAATGCAGAGGCCGCTTGGCAAGCTGTGGTGGATGAAGTAGCCAATTCCTATCGTAAACTAGAGGATGCCTACTTACAAGAACGAGTTGACGATGTGGTTGATGTTGGGTGTAGGGTACAAAGAATCTTAATTGGTAACGCCCTCACTGATTTAGAAATCACAGAACCATCAATATTAGTAGCCGCAGACTTAACTCCCTCGGATACTGCTAGACTAGATCCAACCAAAGTGTTGGGAATTTGCATGACTTCTGGGAGTGCGACTTCCCACAGTGCCATTATCGCCCGTACCTTGGGAATACCCGCCGTTTTAGGTGTAGATACCCAGGTGTTAAACTTAGAAAATGGGACTTTGATGGCGCTGGATGGTGAAAGTGGTAGGGCTTGGATAGAACCAACAGTAGATACTGTGAATGCACTACAAGCCAAACGTCAAACATGGCAGACATCCCAAGCAGAAGCTAAAGCCAAAGCCCACCAACCAGCAATTACCCGCGATGGTCGGCATATTCGGGTTTTTGCGAATATTAGCAGTATAGCTGATGCTGAAGCGGCGATTGGCAATGGGGCTGAGGGTGTGGGATTGGTTCGCACAGAGTTTTTGTACTTTGGACGGACAACTCCACCGGGGGAAGAGGAACAATTGGCAGTTTATCAAACAATTGCCGAGATTTTACAAGATCGTTCTTTAATTATTCGCACCTTGGATGTTGGTGGAGATAAACCGATTTCTTACCTAAATACAGGAGCCGGGGAAGCTAACCCGTTTTTAGGTTGGAGGGGGATTCGGTTTTGTTTAGATCATCCCCACATATTTAAAACGCAATTGCGGGCGATTTTCCGAGCTAGTGCAGGGAACAATATTAAAGTTATGTGTCCCATGATTGCCACTTTGACGGAGGTACTGGCAACAAAAACTATTATACAGCAAGTGCGGGGAGAATTGACAGAAGAGGGGATTCCCTTTAACAAAAATATACAATTAGGGATTATGATAGAGACACCGGCGGCTGTAGCGATCGCTGATCAGTTGGCGAAAGAAGTGAACTTTTTCAGTATTGGTACCAATGATTTGAGTCAGTATGTAATGGCGGGCGATCGCACTAATCCCAATGTAGCAACTTTAGCCGATCCTCTCCATCCTCCCGTATTACGGATGATTAAGCAAGCCGTAGAAGCAGCCCATACAGCCGGAATTTGGGTAGGAGTATGTGGTGAATTAGCCGCCGATCCTTTAGCTGCACCAATTTTATTAGGTTTAGGCATAGATGAATTGAGTGTGAATCCCCCATCTATACCCATGATCAAACAGGCAATTACTCAGTTAAGTATAGCTCAATCTAGTGCGATCGCTGCTGTAGCCTTACAACAAGATTCAGCCACCAGTGTTAGAAAATTAATGTAGATTTTTCTCTATGTTTGGGTGATGTGAGATTAAGTTCGCTTACAGCTATTTCTGGGTAAATAAACCACATTTTTTTGTCTCACGCAGAGACGCAGAGGCGCAAAGAGGAATTAATAGCTTTCCTCTAACTCGAACTCGGCCTTTATCGTGGACAGGTTGGAACTATTATTGAGGTTTATGAACCTGGAGTGTTTGAAGTTGAGTTTAGCGATATACAAGGACGAACTTATGCACTTGAAACATTAAGGGATAGACAATTAATGGTACTACATCAACAACCTCTTGCGGAAGTGGCTTGAAGTACCTAGTACCGTTGTGAAATCAAAAGTTAGATGGAGTAAGCTTTTGAGGAATTAAGAATGTCTCAAATAACGGAAGTAACCCGTAATCCCATAATCATTAAATCACCTTCCAAACCATCAAGTTCGGCAATTTTTGGTAAATGTCCCCAAGATTAAAACCCAAACCCTGTAAATAACTTTAAACTAGGTTGATTATGGGCAAAAATAAAGCCGGTTAAAGTTTTAATACTCAAACTGGAACTTTCCCTGACTGCTTTCCCTAAAAGTTGCTTTCCCAAACCACAGTAGTCTGTAGGGTGCGTCAGACAGAATAATTTAGGCTAAAATCAGTAATTTTAAGTTTCTGACGCACCTTATTTGATCTAACTATCTATACTCTGCAAGGGCATAAATTGAGTTTTTGCTTAAAAAGGATGGATTAGGACGCAAAAAACGTCACTATGGCTAACGCCACGCTACGCTATCGACAAGCTCAGTGACCACTCAAACTCTTATTTCTCCCTGTCCTCTGCGTCCTCTGCGGTTTGATATTCCGTAATTCGTGCGTAAGTCCTATGAATGTAAAAACCCAAGTTATTACCTTATCAAGTATAGAAACTTACGTTATTAGTCCGGTGCGTCAGATAGAGAAAATCTGTTGTGTGTTAAATTATCGGGTCTGACGTGGTTGGTGAGCTTGCCGAACCACACCCTACAATAGATAAAATCCATAATTCTTATTTCAGAGGAAACAGGGAACAGTAAAAGAAGACGTGTAATTTATTCTGCTTAATTTCTTATATGATTAACGGATTACATAGGTGATTAACTAGAGGGGCAGGAAAACCCCACCCCTAGCCTATTTCAGGTCATTAAACCTGAATTCAAGCCAAACTAAAGTTACTAGCTGTGAGACTACTAGATGTAATTCCCATCAATGATGCTAACTCGGTATTATTGAATTTCACCAAAGTGTTATTACCATCTTGCATCAACGTCAGGTCATTAAATTGAGTCACACCAATACCACCAATACCAATTACATCTGTTCCTGGAACAAAGTCCATCACGATATTCTTGCTGGTTGGTAAACTAGCTTGAGTAATCCAGAACTGGTCAGCACCACTACCACCAGTTAAACGATTACCACCTTTTTCACCTGCGAATAGTTTGTCATCGCCATTACCACCATACAACCAATCATTCATGTTGGAGTAAAGGATATCATCACCAGAACCACCAAACAGACGGTTATTGCTGCCACCGCTGGTTAAGATATCATTGCCAGAACCACCAAACAGCATTTGACCTGAACCCTCCACTATTTCTAGGTTATCCCCACCAGCAGCACCAAATAATTGATTGGCGGTTTCGCTTTCAACTATTTTGAGAGTATCATTTCCTTCACCACCATTGACATTGGTATTGCTGGCTGTGCCGTTTTGACCCACAAACACACTATCATCACCCGCACCCGCAAAGACAGCAGAGTTACTACCAACTAACACCATATCATTACCATTCCCAGCAAAGATGGTATTATCTTCAGGTGCATCTATGGTGTCCATTCCGTCCCCACTGAAGAAGGTTTGATTGGATGGAATTGACAGATTATCATCACCAGTGCTACCAAAGTTAATTACTGGTACTTCAACAGGAGGAATCTCTGGCATCACCTCAAACTGGCTGACGATTTGGGGTTGACGGTTGATAATAGCACTAGGATTAGCCTCTAACTCCTCACGGGTGTATGGTTCAATTCCATAGGTGGTGACAGTCAACTTTTGGGTTTGGGGGTCAATATTAAACTCACTCCAACCATAGGTATGGGTTGCTATGTAATCCCCTTGTAACAAGTTGGCATTAATCAAGCCGTCGGCTATGGCTAGATTGTCATTTAAACCAACAGGATCATAACCCAAGGGAGTTAAACCGTCATTTAACAGAGTCTTGAGGAAATCATCTTTGTCGTTAGCGATACTATCCCCGTCATTGGCTACAGGTAGAGAATCGTAAAACGCCTTTTGTTCAGCATTGAGGAATAAATCAGCTACCGTGGGTCCAAAGGGAGCATCATAAGCCACAGAACCAGTGATAATTTCCCAAGTGCTGGTAGGAATTTGTGCTTGACCTGGTGCTGTTTGGTAGGTGAGATTATTAACTAATGTGCCGTGGAAATCCGCAGTTACGAAAACAACGTTTTTGAGATTGTTGTCGTTGATAAATTTGAGAATTTCCGTTCTTTCAGCAGCATAACCTTCAAATCGGTCAGAAGCAGCAGCTATACCAATATTTTGAATTGGTTGCGGCACCATAATAAACTTCCAGGTGATGCCATTACTTTCTGCTTGGAGTAAGTCGCGTTTGAGATCCTCAACTTGTACTCTTCCCAACATGGTGCGGCTAGGATCAAAAGAGGCTGCGAGGAAGTTACCAATCTGTGCTTGATCGGTTACATCGGCTACACCAGGTAATCCTACATCCCGGAAAGAACGAGCATCTAAAACAAAGGTGGCTGCATCACTACCATAGGTATTGTAACGGTAGAGTTTCCGTTCTCCTGTGGTGCTGACATCCCCTGTTTGACCGTAGAATTGATCGCTGATGGGGTTGTATTCCTGGAAGGCTTGGAGACCGTTTTCGTAGACTTCGCTATCATTTACTAGGTCTGTTCCAGCGACAATTTGACCACGAATTTCACCACCTGGGTTAGTAGTGCTGTGAACGTTGAAATAGAAGTTGGTTTCTGCTCCAGCTTTGACGGTTTTAAAGTTATTCAACAGAGTAGAGTCTAATCCATCAGCACTATCCCAGCGACCTGTTAAGGTGACAGAATTATCTGCGTTGATGGTGTAATCTAGATCCTGATCGTTTTTGATATTGAAGACGACACCGCCATTTGTACCCCTTGCTGCTTGGTGAATATGTGCTACTGTCACATCATCGGTAGTTTCAGGAGTTTGGGGTGCAATTCCTAAAAATGTACCAAAGTCTAAGCCTTGAATTGTGAGGCTGTATTCTACATAGTTACTCTCGAAAGAGGCTTCCAGGTTAGCTGTTCCCGTGGCTGTGGTTGTGACGGCTGGATTTTCCTGATCTCCTGTGAGGGTGGAAGTATAAGTTGTGGGAATGTTACCGCCAAAGTCGTTGTAAACTTCGTGGTCGTCGATCGCTGCTAAGATGGAAGTAGAGGCACGTAAATCGCCTAATGTATTTTGGCCATATCGTCTTCCGTAAACTTCAGCTTGTTTAGCACGATATTCTTCTATGGTGATAGCTTGGTCTGCTTCTGTACCATCGGGGTTTTTGACCGCAGGGGAAGGAGCATCGGCATAAATTGTATCACCTAATGAGATGAAGAATTTTAGATTGGCTTCATCGGCATTGTTAACGGCTGGATAGGGTGCAAGTTCGCCACGCCAATCGCCAGAAACACCGAATTTCAAGCCTGTTTGATTCCCCAAGGTTGCGGCTGTGCTAAATTTGCCGATACCAGTTGCGCCAGTGATATCGGTGACGCGGTAGAAGTAATTGGTATTGGCATTTAAACCTGTAACTGCAACTTTAACTGGGAGGTTAATGTCGGTAACTGTTGCGGTTTTTGTGCCGATGATGGTGGTAAAGTTGGGGTCGGTGGAGTATTCAAATTTAACTTCTCCGGGGAAAATACTCCGCGCCCACAGGATGGTAGAGTTTTGATTTGTGTCACCACTGGCAATACCATTTATAGTTAAAGGTGCAGCTTCATTGCCTATTTCTTGACGATAGGCCGTATCTGCACTCCAGTTTCCATCTATGGGTGTAATGGTGATGTTGCGTTCTAGGAATTTACCACCTTCTGAATCTGGGTTATTGGTGATTGTGGGTGATCCTAAAACAATGCCAGGTACTCCTGCTTGGATGTCTGCAATCTCAAAATCTAGGCTGGTGGTTTGATCGAATTTGGTTAAAGCCACACCTGTTAGGGTGTTGAGGTTGGGTTTATCGGGGTTGTAGGCGGGGACGTTGATGTTTAAACCTACTCCTTGGGGTAGTATGTTTGCGTTGTTGCCTTGGGTAGCTTGGAGTTTGTTGATTGTTTCAACTACCATCCTAGCAGCGACATCATAAGCTTTTTCGGTGCTGGATCTGTCCCCTTGTTGCAACTCAGCTAAATTGATACCTGCACTCACAGCGATCGCTGGAATCCCATTTTGCAATGCTGTCACGGCTGCACTCAATGTACCAGAAGAAATGGCATCAAGTCCAATATTTTCCCCTTCGTTAATCCCAGAAATCACCAAATCCGGTTTCGCTAATTCTTCTCGGCTGGGTAAAATATAGTCTAAAGCCGCCCAGGTAGTCACAACTGGCGTACCGTCAACGTACCATTTATTTAAGCTAGGATCAAATTCCGAAACTTCCATATTTTGGAAGATTCTATCGGTATTAATCGAAGTTCCTTTACCGCTTTGTTGGGTTTTTGGTGCTACAAAAATGACGTTGTGACCTGCTGCTACTAAGGCATTATAAAGAACGTCTATCCCCTTAGCTTCGTAACCATCATCATTCACCAACAGAATATTTAAGGCTGTGGTGGCTACTGGAACGGGGTCAACTAAATTAGGTAAGGTTAACTGGATACGGGGTGCTAGTTCTTGACGTTGATTTTCTGGGGTTCCCCAATCACCATCAAAGGCTGTGACTGTAATCCGGTCGGCTAAAAACTGTTCTCCCTCGGAAGTCGGTTTGGGAGTTGCACCATCAGGAAGGGTATTTTGGCTGTAAAGTATGCCTTGACCTGTGCCAAAGTTGGGTGGTAGTTCCCCAAAACTAAAGTTAAAACTACCCGCACTATCAAACTCTGTAAAGGAAATACCTGTGATTGGGTTATCGGCTGGAATATTGATATTTAAACCAATTCCCTCTGGTAACAACTGTGTCCGACTTCCCTGTTCTTCCTGGAGTTGGGAAATTAAATCAACGACGTAATTCGCACCAATGTCGTAGGCTTTATCTGTGCTAGGATATCCATCATTACGTTCTGATAATATCACTCCTGCACTGACAGCGATCGCTGGAACACCTTGATGTAAAGCGGAAACTGCTGCGCTGAGAGTACCAGAAATAATCCCTTCTAAACCAAGGTTTTCCCCTTCGTTAATCCCAGAAATAACTAAATCAGGTTTTTGTTCAAGAATGTAATCTAAACCTGCCCAAGTTGCCACAACTGGTTTACCATCAACATACCATTTGTTTGGTTCGTATTCGACAATCTCAATTGGTTGGAAAACTTTATCAGTATTAATGGCTGTACCTTGACCACTTTGTTGTTCTTTGGGTGCAACTAGGGTGACTTTATGGCCAGCAGCCGTTAATTTGTCGTAGAGAACATTAATTCCCTTAGCCTGATAACTATCATCATTCACCAATAAGATGTTTAGAGATGGTTTAACTTGAGGAAATAGGTTAGCTGGATTACGGGGGTCGTAACTGGTGGTGTCAATGGTTAATGCTTCAGGTAAAGTATTAACGATGTTTTCCCAAGGAACAAATTTAAAGTTGGTGTTGACGTTTTCTAGTTCACCGTCATCTTCCACTAATTTGGCTGGGTCGTTGTTACCATCTTGGGTGACAAATAAACCGTAGGGGAAGTTAGCACCCAAGGGGACGTTAATCACATCTGCACCGTCTGATTCTTGGACGCTATCTATTCCTCCGTTGTTACCGATTGCAAACCGTCCTAAGAATTGGTTATTACCTTCCCGACTGTATGCAGCAAAGGTGTTGTCTCCTTGACTAGATGCGAGTAAGTAACCTGTGCCGTTTGCACCGTAATAAATGGTCAGTCCTTCTACATCATCTACCAGATTTTCACCATCTAATTCTTTAACTCGGTCAATCAGTTTACCGATATTACTACCGTTTGGTTCGGCTTCATATTTCCAAATTCCCACATTTTCTTGACCTATGTAGAGGAAACCGGTTTCTTGGTCTACTACCATTCCCTCGGTTTGGGGGTCAATGTCGTTAATTGTGGGTACAGTAAACTCTCTGACTCTTTCTGCGCCAATTGTACCATTACCCATGTCAATTAGTTTGAGTTGGGCAACATCTCCGGTTTCTCTACGACCTGTAAATACATAGTAGTCGTTGGTGACGGGACTACGGTACAGGGTTAGTCCGTAGGAACTGCGAGAGTCTGGTTCAAAGGGTGGTTCAAAGGGTGCGGCTTGGAAAATTGTACCAATGTTGCTGGCGGTGATATCTTCTAAATAGTTGCCGTCGGTAGAGTTGGGGTTAATTTTGAATATTACCAGTTTATCGTTATTGCGATCGCTGGCCACGGCAATATCAATGGTTTCGTTACCCAGTTGGAAACCATATTGTAGGTCAATGTTGTTATAACGAATATCCCCAGGATTAATTGTTTGTAGCAGGTTTCCAGACAAATCATAAACCCGAACTCCGGCATTTTTGACGGCGGTTAATACTAAGCTATCGGCGGAGTTGGTAGCATTAACATAGATGGCTGGATCGTCCCCATCAGCATTTTGATCTACAATTGCCTGGGCTGGATCTTCATCATCAAATAAATCTGGACGGGTTTCAACTGTGGGTGTGGCAGTGGGTACTAAATCTGCACTCAAGGTGATAATTTGAGTAAATTGGGTAGCATTGAAGTTATTATCACTCACCAAAACAATAGATTGACGACCATCAGCTAATTTGGGACCAAAGGCAATACCCTCAATGTTGTCTGTACCAGTCACAGGGTGATTAGGGTCGGTGGGTAGTCCTAAACTGTCCAAATTCAAGATTAAACGTTTGTTGAGGGCAATTGCCGTCAATTCTTCACCAGTTAAATCGCCGAGTGTGTCAATGGTGCTGATGTCACTTCCACCTTGCAGACTCACTTCATAGATTTTGATCGTGTTTCCTACACCTTGGGCAAAGGAACGCTCTAAAGTTAGTAAAGTTCCCCGGTTATCAATTGCCAACACATCTACTAAGCCGTTATCATTAAATCCTCCCACGGGGTCGGCAGGTCTGGCAATGGCATCAGTAATATATAGATATTCTTTTTCTGGTTGACCAGAAACCAAGTTGTATTGGATAATCCGGGCAGGACTACCACTTTCTAAAGTCGCTCTTGCACCATCTTGGAAAAGGGCGTTTTCTGTAGCAGTGTACAGGGTTTTTTGGTCGGGGGAAATGCTTAAACTTTCAAAGGCTAGGTTGTTACGAATGCCGGAAGTTTGAGTATCACCTGTGTTGATAATACCGTCGCCGTTAGTGTCTTCTACTACAGGGAGAAATTTTTGGGGAACTGATAAGGAACGAATTTCCTCACCTGTAGCTAAATCAAACTCTTTGATAAAAGGATCGGTAACGCGACCAGCACCAGGATTAGCTTCACCTTCGGAGGAGATGAATACTGTACCATTGTTAGTTAAAGCAATACCTTCTGGGTCAAGACTGTTAGTTGCAAAACCATTACCATTTGTATCCTTGAGTTGGACAACATTAGTAAAGGTCACTGCATTGGTAGCAGGATTAAGAGTGAAAGTATAAAAACGGGCATTGGATGAGCGATCGTCAGAAATAGCGTAATATTGATTATTTACAGCATCATAAGCAACACCAGACAAACCACCCAACGGAACTGGAGTTTCCCCAATTATTCCCGCTTCACCTTCAGGAATAAAATCCGTTGGAAAGGTTGTTTGACCCGTAAATTCTACACCAGCAATAGTTTTACCCGCTTGAGTTGCACCAACTTGTACATCTGCAAATACCAAACGGTGGTCAGAACTGGGGAAGGGAAAAGTACCCACAGGTGCAAAGGTCGGGTCACTATTCTCAGGCCAGAATACGGCTGAGTTAGTAATTTGTAAATCAGAAGATGGTAAAACATAATCAGTCCGCAAATTACCAGGAGTCGTATCGGCAAAATCTGCTGTATCAAAGGCTGAATTACCTTTATGGTTAGCGTTGGCGTTCCCCTGTAACTCTGATTGTTGCACAGCGCCCGCACTGGTGGGAATGGAATTAGTATTGATTTGAGGACTTTGTAAAAGTTGTAAAATAGCATTATCAAAACTGTCTCCATCAAAAGGATCGGCGTTTTGATCACCCATAATTACAAAGCTAGACCCAGCATCAATACCACCTTCTTTACCGCCATCATCATAGATATAATCACCTTGACCAGGAGTGATATAATCTGCCCAAAAACGGATTTCGTCGTGGTTGCGCTTACCGTTGCGGTCTTCTGGTCCATCAAATACGGGGGGTGTGGGATGACTCACCAAAACATGAACTGTGTCTCCGTTGATTTGAACAGGTACATCCCAATGACTTTTAGAAGAAAGTCTTAAAATATCTTGTTCTTCTGGAGAGTACCAAGGAGTTCCAGAATCAGGGGTGGAAATGGTAGGTAACAATGAATTTGGCATATCCTTCCACAAGAAATTTTGGAAGGTGCGGACGTTGGCTGTATCAATGGGATATTTAGATAACAATAACATCCCAAATTGTCCTGGGAAATTACCGAAACCAAAGGCATCATCTCCACCGCCTACTGTACCATTGTTATTTAGGTCAAAGCCGGAAGCAATACCGGTATTAGAGGGAGCGATATAAACGTAGGGATAGTTAACGGGAGTCGCACCGTTTTGACTAATACCTAAATAATTTTGTTGAAATAGTTGTACTGGTTGGAGTGGGTTAGCACTTACATAGTCAAATTCGTTAATCAATAATACATCAGGGTTAGCACGTTGGATAATTTCGGCAACGGCTTTAGCTTGAGTATTATCAGGAGTAGATAAATCTGTTACTAACTGTCCCTCAGTATTACGGTTAAGGGAGGCGTTAAATTGGGAAAATCTGACCGTGTTATTAGTTACCATTGTTAATGACAATAAATTACTGTGTTTACAATGGCACAAAAATAACTGTCAAAAGTTAAGATTTAGTTGTCTAATGTTCAAGATTGCTTAAATACTCTATACCTTATCCATCTTGAAACCTGAAGTTTTAAGTCCTGTTAACATTAAATCGGCGGTTAAAAACCGCAACTACACAGGCAAAACCCACACTATGGCTAACGCCACGCTACGCTATCGGCAAGCTCAGTGACCGCCTCCGTGGGTTAAAAATAAGTAGTTTTTCTTCAGTCCACGCAGGTGGACTTTGTTTGTGTAGCCGTGATTTCTAATCGCCAGGGCTTGTTTTAGGTAATCAGATCACTTGTGTGTACACCGTAGTTGGTAAGGGGAGGGGAGGTTTTGCTGTAGCAAAGCCGGGGTGGGGTAATTCGATCAACTACAGGTTTCATCTTGAACGTGGTTTAATTTGATCAATCTAGGGGTGGAGATGCAATTAGAAAAGTGCTATGGTTTTAATTATTCC
The DNA here is from genome assembly GCF_034932285.1 of Cronbergia sp. UHCC 0137. Taxonomy (NCBI): domain Bacteria; kingdom Bacillati; phylum Cyanobacteriota; class Cyanophyceae; order Nostocales; family Nostocaceae; genus Cronbergia; species Cronbergia sp. UHCC 0137. The sequence continues at coordinate 825 of NZ_JAYGHC010000075.1, read as the reverse complement.
AGGTCTACCGATCCCTTTATGCAAAACAACATTTTCGCGCATTTGTTGGGTTTCACTCCGTTCAACCCAACCTACAAGAATAAATTTAATATTATTTACTATAAGGGGAGCCGTAGAACCATTATTCCTACTTAGTCGGTAAATAATTAATATCTAGGAGTTGCTCAAAACTATAAGGACATTCTGTAGGGAAATCAACTTGATAATTCGTTTTTCTTTGCACGTATCCTAATGCCCTTGCATAAATTTTTAGTCTTTGTTCAATCAAGTGATTGCGTAAATTTGTGGTTATTTTAGCATTAAGTTGATCTCTAAATCCATAAATTTCTGCTTGCCAATGACCAGAGTTCCTGTCAATTTCATTTTGCCAATATTGGTATAATAGTAAATGTCTGATGATTTGCTGTAATAAACTTTCTACAGCATTTTTTCTCTCATTTCCCAAATCTTCTAACTCCTCAATCAAATTTCCTAAATCCAATTCATCAAAACGATTTTGTTTTAATAAATCAATAGTTGCTAATAACCATTGATAGTCATCAGCATTATAGAGTTGCTGCAAATTAATAGTAACTGTCATAACTTTACCTGTTCTCGGTTGAGTGAGATTAAGTTGGTAAATGGCAAATCATCTTACCTAAATTATAATATTATAGGACTTACGCACTGTACAAATTAATCATGATCTGCTTTCACTAAAATAATTATATTTTTACCGATCAACTAACTGTGGGGTCAGGGTTTAGCACTGCTCATTGGTGTCAACTTAGGCTCTAATCGTTGTCCCACAGCCGTTTTACCCCTCCCCTTAATCCCCTCCCCTCT
>NZ_JAYGHC010000074.1:0-22539 GCF_034932285.1 Cronbergia sp. UHCC 0137 | reverse complement strand
GGGTCTAGTACATCGCGGCCTAAATCAAGCCAGCAAACTAACCCAATCGCTAAAAACCCTACCGGAAAACGCTTACTTGTCTATGACTTTTAACTTCCACCCTGCCGTACTAGCCCTTTAGGTAGATAAAATTTTTCTGATTGGAATTTTTTAAAAATATCAATAATCTGAATCAAATCTGCGGAATATAGGTTAATTAGTAAAAGTTGAAAATAACTGATGATTGGTTATGGTTAATTTCACCAATTACCAATCACCAATTAACAAATTAAGTCAACGCTTCAGCACCACCAACAACTTCCAGGAGTTCCTGGGTAATTGCGGCTTGACGGGCTTTGTTGTAAGACAAGGAAAGACTTTTAATCAATTCCCCGGCGTTTTCACTAGCGTTACTCATTGCAGTCATCCGCGCTGCTAGTTCACTGGCGGCTGATTCTTGTAATGCCCGTAATAGCTGATTACTCAGATACAGGGGTAACAGAGAATCCAGGATTTGGACTGGATCTTGTTCAAAAATCATGTCACGAGGTAAAGGACGGACTTGACTGGTGACTTTCTGCCGTTCTACTTCAAATTGACCACCACGAGTTGTCAACCGGAATATCTCGTCATCTGCTGCTTCTAAACCTTGAAGATCAAGGGGTAGCAAAGTTTGTACCACAGGGCGAGAACTAACTAGAGAAACGAATCTGGTGTAGACTAGCTCGATGCGGTCAACTTTTTCTGAGAGGAACAAAGAAAGTAGTTGATCAGCAATTTCCGTTGCTTCGGCGGCGGTGGGAATTTGTTCCAAACCGCTATATGTGGCATCAATGGGTTGGTTGCGACGTTGAAAGTATTGGGTGGCTTTGCGGCCAACTAATACAAATTGGTAGTCTAGACCTTCGGCTTTGATTTCCTTGGCGCGATTTTCTGCCCGACGAATCACGTTGGAGTTGTAACCACCACACAGTCCTCTGTCACCGGAAATAACCAATAATCCTACTGTTTTAACTTCCCGTTTTTTCAGCAGTGGCAGGTCTACATCTTCAAACCGCAGCCGAGTTTGTAAGCCGTATAATACTTGTGCCAAGCGGTCAGCAAAGGGACGGGTGGCAATCACCTGTTCTTGGGCGCGACGTACTCTGGCCGCCGCTACTAGCCGCATGGCTTCTGTGATTTTTTTGGTGTTTTTGACCGACTGAATGCGATCGCGTATTGCTTTGAGATTAGCCATAATCCGATTTTGTTACGCCGTAGCTTGGAAGGTCTTTTTGAACTCGGTTAGTGCTGCTTTCAAAGCTGCTTCTTCTTCTTCACCCAGGACTTTTTTGCTTTGTACTGCTTGGAAATATTGGGTGTTGACGGTCTTCAAGTAATCCCGTAGACCTTTGGCGAAGACGGTGACTTTATTGGCAGCAATATCATCTAAATAGCCGTTAATACCAGCGTAAAGAATTGCTACTTGTTCTGCTACGGTGAGGGGGTCGTTTTGTGGTTGCTTCAAGAGTTCCCGTAAGCGGACACCACGCGCCAACTGATCTTGGGTAGCTTTGTCTAAGTCAGAAGCAAATTGGGCGAATGCTTGCAAGTCGTCAAACTGTGCCAATTCCAATTTAATTTTACCGGCAACTTTTTTCATTGCCTTGGTTTGAGCAGCAGAACCGACGCGGGATACTGAGATACCGGGGTTTACAGCCGGACGGATACCAGAGTTAAACAAGTCGGAAGACAAGAATATCTGACCGTCGGTGATGGAAATTACGTTGGTAGGAATGTATGCGGATACGTCACCTGCTTGGGTTTCGATGATTGGTAAGGCGGTCATGCTGCCTTTGCCCAATTCGTCGCTCAATTTAGCGGCACGTTCCAATAGGCGGGAGTGGATGTAGAATACGTCTCCGGGGTATGCTTCCCGTCCTGGTGGACGACGGAGTAGCAAGGACATTTGGCGATAAGCTTGTGCTTGCTTGGAAAGATCGTCGTATATTACTAAGGTGGCTTTGCCTTTATACATGAAGTATTCGGCGATGGTTGCACCTGTGTAAGGAGCTAGGTATTGTAGGGTAGCTGGGTCACTGGCGTTAGCGGCTACGACTACGGTGTAGTCCATCGCGCCTTTTTGTTGTAAAGTTTGAACTACGTTAGCAACGGTGGAAGCTTTTTGACCGATCGCCACGTAAACGCAAACTACATCTTCACCTTTTTGGTTGATGATTGTGTCGATCGCGATCGCTGTTTTTCCGGTTTGGCGATCGCCAATAATCAATTCCCGTTGACCACGACCGATGGGAATCATCGAGTCAATAGCGGTGATACCGGTTTGCATTGGTTCATGTACAGACTTCCGGCCAATAATCCCAGGGGCTGGAGATTCAATCAACCGGGTTTCTGTGGTTTTCAAATCGCCTTTACCATCAATGGGGCGACCCAAAGCATCGACAACGCGACCAACTAAGGCTTCACCTACGGGAACTTGAGCAATTCTACCAGTAGCAGTTACAGAGCTACCTTCTTGAATTTCCCGTCCTTCACCCATCAACACCGCGCCCACGTTATCTTCTTCTAAGTTTTGGGCGATGCCGATTGTGCCGTCTTCAAATTGTAAAAGTTCCCCAGCCATGGCCTTTTCTAAACCATAGATCCGGGCAATACCGTCACCAACTTGCAGTACAGTACCAACGTTAGCAACTTTAACCTCTTGGTCGTATTGCTCGATTTGTTGTTGAATAATGCTGCTGATTTCGTCAGGTCTAATGGAAATGCTCATTTGTCTGTGCTTTTGTTGCGGAAGAACTTAATTAATGATTGGTAGTTGGTAAAAATCTTACCTAGTCCCCAATTTTTTAGTTACTGCTTAAACTCAAAGAAAGGCGACGCAATTGACCCCGTAAACTAGCATCAATCACTTGAGATCCTACTTTGATAATCACACCACCAATTAAGTCGGTGTCTATCTTCGTTTCCAGTTCTACTTGGCGAGCATTGGTAATGCCGATCACCTTTTCGGTGATTGCTTGCTGTTGAGCTTCTGTTAAAGCAACCGCAGAAGTAACCTCTGCTAAGACGGTTTGATTTAACTGCCGCAACAATACCAAATACTGCTGTAATATTGCTTCCAAGAAAGCAATGCGTCTTCTGTCAACCAGTAGTAACAAAAAGTTACGCAGGTAGGGACTAACGTTTTCCCCAAGAACTTGTCTGAGTAGAGCTTTCTTGTTTTCAGCCTGAATAAAGGGGTTGGACAAAAAACCCTCAAGTTCTTTGTTACCCGCCATTAAGCCGAGGAAAGTACGCGCATCTGTGCCAAAATCTTCTGTTAAGTTTTTGGATTGCGCCAGAGACAACAAAGCCTGTGAGTAAGGCTGGGCTATTTCGGCAGTTGCTGCATTACTTTTCATCAATTTCCTCCCAATTGTGCGATGCTGCGTTCAATCAAAACTTGTTGAGCATCGTCAGCAATTCCGCTCTTGAGTTGGGCTTCAACCTTTTGCAGTGCTTGAGCAACGACTTTTTGACGTAATTGAGCGATCGCTCTATCCAATTCCGCACTCAAGTCAGCAGCCCCCGCTTCTTGCATCCGTTCAATATCCACAGCCGCCTGTGCCAAGATTGCTTCTTTAGCAGCTTGAGCATTGTCTTGGGCTGCTTTTTTAATTCTTTCCGCTTCTGCACTAGCTTGTTCCAAGTTGGTCTGCGCCTGTTTCAATTTATCGGCTGCATCCTTGGCTCTTTGCTCTGCACTCTTAATTGCTGTTTCAATATTTTCTCGACGAGTTTGCAGGGTATTACCCACCACTTTTCGCCCAAATACAAACAGCACAGTAATAATAATGGCCAGGTTGATTAGGTTAGCGTCTAAAATATTTGTGTTTAGACTGAACCCTCCTTCCCCTGCTCCTTCGGCCAATTCACCGGCAACGGTGCTGGCTTCGGCCATCAACAGTAAAAAAGTCCCCATGATTTTTCATCCACAACTGCGCGGCCATTGCTTAACATTATTTGACGTTATAGTGGTATGCACTTGAATCAGATACAGAATTTACTTAAAAGTCATACAGCAACATACTTTTACTCCTGACTTCTGAATCCTGACTCCTGACTCCTGCTATAGCGTCTTTACAATGTCCATTAACGTTTCCAACTTTAGCGTTGGTTGACTAAATCAGCCCCTAAAAGCTTCTCTAGCATTTGGCGACTGAGGGCATCAACTTGTGCTTCTAAAGAAGCCAAAGCTTGTTGTTTTTGCTGCTCTATTTCACTAGCAGCCTGTTCTTTCTTTGCTTGGGCTTCTTGTTGCGCGGCGGCAATTTTCTGTCCAGCAATTTTTTGTCCTTCAGCTTGAGCATCAGCAACTATTGTTTGAGCTTGTCGTCTAGCACCCGCTAAATCTTGCTCATACTGCTCTGCTAATTTTTCGACTTTTGACAAGCGTTCTTTTGCTTCTAATTGATTGTTACGGATGTATTCATTCCGTCCATCAATTGCATTGCCTAGTGGCTTGTAAAGTGTTGCGTTCAATATTAGGGCTAAAACTAGAAACTGAATTGCCATTAAAGGCAGGGTGGCATCTAGATCAAACAGTCCCCCTTCTTTGGCAACTTCTTCTACAGCCAATAAGGTGATCCAGTGTGTCATGTTTGCTTTTTCCTATCTACTATTTTAGTAGGGACGAACTCCTTGTTTAGACAAGATCAAATCGGTGGCTAAAAATCTCCCCACACAGTTAAAAACCAAATGTTGCCTGAGTTTCAAGCTCTTGGTTTTTTATTAGTCCGCCCAGGCGGACTTTGTTTGTGTAGACGTGAATTATATTCGCCACAATTCTGTCCGCCCCTACTTGTGACTAAAATTAAGCGAAGGGGTTAGCAAACAATAGCACTAGCGCAACTACTAGACCGTAGATGGTTAATGCTTCCATGAATGCCAAGCTCAATAGCAATGTACCGCGAATTTTGCCTTCTGCTTCTGGTTGACGAGCAATACCTTCTACAGCTTGTCCAGCAGCATTACCTTGACCAATACCAGGTCCGATTGCAGCCAAACCAACAGCAAGAGCAGCAGCGATAACGGAAGCGGCGGAAACTAATGGATCCATGATATTCTTTCCTTACTTTAGTGAGTGGAATGGGTTTTGTAGTTGTAAAAACATTCTTGCGGAATGTCTATACTGGTTTTGGTCATTTGTCAGTTTTCGGTTGACTGGTAATTATTACCTTTGACCTAATCACTTTCATCTGAGGGGTTTAATGATGTCCCTCATGCTCCTCACCACCATGATGATCTTCCATCGCTTCGCCGATGTAAGCAGCAGCTAAGGTGGCAAAAATTAGTGCTTGAATGGCACTGGTAAATAGTCCCAAAGCCATTACTGGTAGGGGGACGAATAGAGGCACTAGCAACACTAGCACTCCTACCACCAATTCATCAGCTAAAATGTTACCGAATAACCGGAAGCTTAGGGAAAGGGGTTTGGTGAAATCTTCAATAATCTTGAAGGGCAACATGAACGAAACTGGTTGAACATAGTTGCCAAAGTACCCCAATCCTTTTTTGCTGAATCCTGCGTAAAAATACGCTAATGATGTCAACAATGCTAAGGCAACAGTTGTATTGATGTCACTTGTGGGCGCTGTGAGTTCACCTTCTGGCAGATGAATCAGTTTAAAGGGAACTAGCGCCCCTGACCAATTTGACACAAAAATGAACAAAAACAAAGTGCCGACAAATGGCACCCAAGGGCGATATTCTTTTTCGCCAATTTGGTTTTTAGCCAAATCCCGAATGAACTCCAGGGCATACTCCATAAAGTTCTGTAGGCCGCTGGGAATCCTTTTGATATTACTGCTTGCCAAGACGGAAGTTAGCACTAGCACGCCAATAACAAACCATGAGGTGAGAAACACCTGGCCATGTAGCTTCAAGTTACCTATTTGCCAGTACAGATGTTTTCCCACTTCCAATTCAGCAAGTGGAAGAGAGTAGACGTTCAGAAAATTCAGCATTTTCTTTCCAATTCAATCGTTTCTCCAATATTACCTGGAGAGGAGGAGCTAATTTTGCGGCGTGGATATTCCTCTCGCAAAACCTGTGTAAGTCTTTTGAGTTTACCGGAGCTATCTTGAGTCAGAGATAACGGCCACCCTAACGACGTAGATGATGAGCGTGGCTTTATAGGTGAGAAATCCCAAAAATATGGGCAGTATTTGCAGTTGATTCCACCGCGATGCTAGTAAAATCAGGGCTACTAATAAGGCTAACCGAGTTTTACTCAGTGATTGTTTCTCTCTGCCCAATCGCTCAACATCTTTCGCCAACATTCTTAAGTAAAGCACACCTGAACACGCCCCTAACAAATAATTCAGGGCAATGTTTAGGGAGTAAGCAATCCACACGGATACAAAGATGGTCGTTGTTAAAACAAGGGTGATGATTATCAACTCTTGATAGAGTCGATAAAACTCTTCCATAGAAGAGTCTACTGGTTCTCCTTGTTCTTCAAGACCAGGTTCAGCATCTTGTGGTGTTGTTGGAGTGGGAACAATCAAATCTTCTGACAAGCTCACGGCACTTGAAACCAGTACAGCTAATATAACGTGACTGCATATTGAGTCACTTGAATGATATCACGGCGCGGTGACAATCCTTTAGGAAAAAACAATTAACTTATTTTTGGCTTTTTGGCGATCGCTAACAGAGTTACCAGAAGGTGAGTAAGACGAGTGTTGTTTGAGGAGATATCTTACCCTAATTTAAGCCTAACTCTATTTTTGCTAAAGTGTTGGCTATTATGGCATGAACAACCTTCGTGGACTAATAAAAAATCAAGGTTTTTAACCCACGTATCCCTTACGGAACCGCAGGAATAGGTAGGACTGCCCGTGTAGCCAAGCCACTGCGTTGGGCGGGTTTCCCGACTTAAAGCAAGTGGCGCGCGATTTCCAGTCGCCAAGGCTTCTTTTAGAGGATATCTGGCAAATAGTCTCGCTCAAACTGTGAATAGTGCGATGGTGATAAGAAATTGCTTTCGAGTACGGATAAAGAGTCAAGATTAAAGACCTATAGGAATACTTACTTGTAGAATAATACTCACAGGACTATCAAGTTCATAGATAGATGATGGTTCAGGAATAGGATCACCATATTCTCGCATTACTTTTAAATGTCCAATAATAGCTTCTTTAATATTTTTTTCAATTTTTGCAATTGATTCGCCAGTAGTCACACATCCCAATAAATCAGGCACATAAGCCGATAGATTATTATCAGCTTTTTCGACTATCACAATATAATTTATAGTTTTTGGAGTTAGAGCGATCATATTTTAGGGTGTATCAAGCAGACTAGGGTTCAGCACTGCTAAACCCCTACTGGAAATTTGACTATGCTTTAATTAGCGTTTTAGATGGTTTGATCTTCTTGAGTGCTATTTTGCCCACTGCGTAAGCACCAATTAATCCTAACCCTAAGTTGGGCGAAAATTCAAAGGGGACTGGAGTAGCAGCACTGGGAGTTAAGGTTAAAGCTGTGAAACCATTATCTGCGAGGGTGCTTTCATTGGATGTCTGCCCTACTGGAGAACCAGATACTCCGAAAGTCACCCTGTATGGAGTAGATAAAAAATTGCTACCATTCGTAAGACCGCCACTACCTCTATAAAACTGAGTTGCAGTGGTACCATTCCACAAAAAGCCCTGGGTTGGTTGTATGTCTGTAAAAGTTGCACCCACCAAAGATGGTTCAAAGGCAGAAGCTGTAACATCAAATTTAGTGACATCAATGGTAAAGTTAAATGCGCCAGCAGTATCTGCAAAAGTACCATTGGTTTCAAAAGTGCCGACTTCAGCGCCACTATTAAAAGACCAGTTCCACAATAAGGCTTGTGCGGGCTTAATTTCGGTCAAGGTCATAGTCAAGGCTATGCCAACAGTTGCGATTCCGAGTCTTGTGGCTAATTTCACGATGGTTGTCTGTAAAAAAAACTACACGTATATCATAAGCTAAACCTGATTTATAGACAAGAGAATAAAATAAAAAACGTTGTTAGCTGTATTTTTGCAGCTTATAAAATGCTTAATAAAAGTCTATTTATCTCAATTTTTTAACGCTGTCATTTTTATAAAGAAGAAAAATAGACAAATTCAGAAACTTAGGGATTTTATAGAACAGTCATCAATTAAACAAGATCAAAAACCAAAGATGTTGACTTATACTAAAAACGGTTGGGATATAGACTTTTACAAAATTACGAAAAACCCAGATTTGTATGGGTTTAGCACTGCTAAAACCTTACCCACAGAATCAAATGATTAAGCCGTTTTTAGTATAATTACACAAGGAAGGTAGATTATGGTTGCAGACGAGGGTTCAGAACTGCTAAACCCCCACTGGAAATTTGACTATGCGTTGATTGGTGTTTTAGATGGTTTGATCTTCTTGAGTGCTATTTTGCCCACTGCGTAAGCACCAATTAATCCTAACCCTAAGTTGGGCGAAAAGTCAAAGGGGACTGGAGTAGGAGCAATTGGAGTTAAGGTTAAAGGTTGAGAACCGGTGGTTTCAAAGGTTAATCGATTCGTTAATCGTCCAATTGGACTTGGAGAGGTAGTAAATGAATAAACGAAATCGCTACTCTCAAAGACGTTAAAACCGGGGGTTCCACGAATTCTTGCGAACGTAGTTACAGTAGTACCATCCCACGCAAAAAATTGTATCCCACTACTCTGTGTCTCTGGAGTGTCAAAATTTGCCCCTACAAGTGATGGCGCAAATGCGGAAGCGGTGACATTAAATGTACTAGGATCAACCCTAAAGCTAGATGAACCTGCGGTATCAGCAAAAGTACCATTGGTTTCAAAAGTACCAGCTTCATCACCACCATTAAATGACCAGTTCCACAATAAGGCTTGTGCGGGCTTAATTTCGGTCAAGGTCATTGTTAAGGCTATACCAACAGTTGCGATTCCGAGTCTTGTGGCTAATTTCACGATAGTTGCTTGTAAAAAAAAACTACACGTATATCATAGGCTAAACCTGATTTATAGACAAGAGAATAAAATAAAAAACGTTGTTAGCTGTATTTTTACGGGTTATAAAATGCTTAGTAATAGGATGGTGATCTCAATTTTTCAACCCTGACATTTTTATAAAGAAGAAAAATAGACAAAATAAAGATGTTACTTGTTACTATTACAAGCACGTAAAATACTTATACAAGGAGGAAAAATATTTCTGATTTAAGTAAAAGAAATATTAAACATATAAATAAACATCTACCAGAATTTCAAAAATATGATCCAGCAATTACTATTGATGATTTAATTAAACTAGGAGAAAGCATTAGTCAAAACCCTGAAAACTTAATTAGTATTCCGACTGGTAGACAGGTTTTTGAAAAAGAGGTTATAATTGGCATAAACGCAGTTAGAGTTGTTCTTAACTTTTTGGGCGCGTTACGTTCGGTTCACATTAGATATTAATTCAAAAATATGAATATTTCTTTTACTCTTGATCAACAAGAAGTAATTGATTCTAACGATCCTGTGGGTAATATGACGATTACAGATGGTAAAACCATACTAACCGTAGAATCAACTTATTTAGATTCGTGGTTTGACGTTTTAATTGATGGATTACAAGGTTTAAATAAAAAAGATAAACTAACTCTAGAAATAGTTGAAGAACCAGAGATGATTATTTTTGAAAACACTTTACCAGGTTTGAAGATTACTTACGGAAAAGAAGAACTCTTCTTTAAGAAGAATTACTTTTATCAAGAGCTTCTCAACTCAGTTAGAGAATTTCTATTTCAATTAAATCAGAACGAAAAAGACTTAACAAGTCTGCCAATTGTTCGGAAACTTAGAAATTTTATAGAACAATCATCAATTAAACAAGATCAAAAACCAAAGGCGTTAACTTAACTATAATTAATTTTGAGAGCAATAAGCATAACAAATCTGGACTTAGGTAGCATTATTTAATATCTCGTCTAGAATTTCCTGAGTTAAGCCATTTCCTTGAGCTTGTTCCTGCATCTCCTGAATAATTTCTTCTAAAGAACGACTATTCATAATTTGTTTTAACCATCCATTCATAATAATTTGTATTTTTTGACGTTCTATTAAATTCGCTTTTTGATATGCCCTAGCAACTTCTGAATCCACCTTGATGCTAATAGTTTCCATAACTTACCTCTAAATTAGGCTAAAACTATATCTATCCTATATTAAAATTGATAGAAAAATCACCCAATCTCAAACCTATCTCGCAAAATCCAAGACTCACAACCTGAACGGTATCAAAAACTAAAAATATGGCTGCAAAAAGTAGAACTTGAATTTTCTTCTCATATTTTACCAATAAACGATTTGCATGATTAAAATCATATTCATCAAATAACTAGGTACTTAATTATGATTAAAGATGACATCATTAACGAATTGCAATATATTCCTGAATCCAAACTACAAGCCCTATATGAGCTAATTCACTACTTTAGATTAGGAATTAACAGCGAAATATCCGAAGAATCTAGGGAAGATGAAGACCTAAAAATAGATAAAGATCAATGTTTAAGAACCTTACAAAAAATCAAACAGGGGGATTTATCTGGCTTTAGTGAGATTGGCGATATCAGAACATATATTCAAGACTTAAAAGATGAAATTAGTTAAAGATGATGACTATATACGGAAAGAACGCAAATTCTTTAAAAAACGTCCTCATTTAGTTGATAAATATGGAGAAGTCTTAGAAAAGCTAAAAGCTGATCCATTTGATTCTTCACTAAAAACACATAAATTAAAAGGTGAACTAAGCGAATTTTATTCATGCAGTCTCACCTATGAATATCGAATTATTTGCGTGTTTTTAATCCAAGATGAAACAATTATTTTAGTTAATATTGGTAGCCACGACGAAGTTTATTAAAACATAGTTATGACCACCCAATCAGAAGCCCAACTGCAAAGCATAAAATATACCAGAGTCAAGATTAAAGACCTATAGGAATACTTACTTGCAGAATAATACTCGCAGGACTACTAATTAATTTAATTTTTTAACTATAATTGGGTGTGAGTAAAATCATCTGTAGTTTTAAGAGTTTTCTCACTTCATTTAACCCCAGTTCCACCTTTGTTAAAATGTCAGACACAGTGGATTTACTATCACAATTTTGCATAAATTCAAACTCGGCTGGTGATAGGTTGACAATTTGGTAATCGTAGTTAAATAAAGTTTGACTGGGAAATCCATCTATGCAGGGGTTAAGTTCAGGAATTGCGTCTAATACGGTGTTATCTGCTGACCAATCAATTTTAGTAATGGGTGGACGACCGAGGAAAAATTCGTAATGGGTAACTTCTGGATCTAGTAATTCTATCAGTCGATAACGTTCTCTTTGGGTCAATTCTTTTGCTCGTTCTATTAACTCTGGTGCTTTGTCTAATAGTCTTTCTAACTGCCAAAATCCGGGATTTGAGAAGCCAATAAATTCTAAACCGGAAGCATCAATTAATTCAAATAGTGTATCAATATTGTAGTCTGTTTCCTGGGGATGCACGTACATATCGGCGAAACATTCATCTCGGTGGTTTTCCATTGCCCAGCGTTCTTTTTCTCGCTTGACAATTCGGTTATTTTCTGGTAAAGAGGCAAATAATTTTCTACCGATTTGCACACCATCGGGGTAGTCCCCTTTTCTGTTACCTTGGAGGAGTGCGATCGCTCTTTGCATGAGTTGAATTTCCCAGCGTCCTAATTCCCCATAGACAAAGATGTGCATTAAGCCACCAGGGGCTAATTTTTTGGCTAAGGCTTGAATACCGCGAATTGGGTCTGGTAAGTGATGTAACACACCCACAGAGTTAATAAAATCAAATTCCCCCGGAATCTGTTCCACGTCGTACAAACTGAGGTGGTGGAACTCTACCCGGTCAGCACCTGAACGTTGACAGCGTTCTTTGGCTACTTCTAATGTACCTTTACTGATATCAATCGCCACTACCTGGGCTTGGGGGTTGAGATGTACTAAATATTCTGTCCCCACACCGGAACCACAACCAGCATCTAAAATGCGGATATTTTGGTTTTGTGGTTTTCTCCCTGTGCAGAAGTTGTAAGCGGCTAACCAATTCCATCGCCAATTATAACCCGGTGGTGGTTCATCTAGTAAGGGTTCTGGCGGAAATGGGTAGATATCGTAGAGTTTAGCAACAGCAGCACTGACGGTTTGGGAGTCGGACATGATCTAGAATAATGCGGCACTTTTGAGTTTACCGGATTGGGGACAATTCGCGCAAATGAATATTTATTTTTGAGCCAAGGGTTATAAAAAAATAAAACATAAAAAATAAAACCCCCCTTATCGGGTAATGACAAGAGGGGATTTGGAGCTAAAGTCCGGTAGGGTAATCGGGCTACTTAATATTTAATATTTATAGGCGTTTAATCAAGTCCTCCTTTAGATAGATAAATTTATCATTTTTGTGGCTATTTGGTATCCTTTATAAAAAAATCCCCCCATTGTCCAATATCAATGAGGGGATGTGGTGTTTAAGTTCGTCAGGTGATCGGAATATCTAATTATTTATTATTTATGTCCTCTATGTTTATTCCTCCATTAGATAGAGAAATACTCCATCATTTAAACTATAATTGTAATGTTTAGCACCGAGTTTATTTTCTCTTTAATGGATAAAATATGGGTGAAACACTTGCTAGATATACTTCTGGAGGATGAGAAATTACTCTATTTTTACAATACCTTGTCCATTTTTTGTAGGTTGGGTTAAGCGACAGCGCAACCCGACGCATTTGTTGGGTTTCGTGCCTCAACCCAACCTACAAATCAACACTTTTTTCAATTTGGACAAGGTATTGTTTTTAGAAAATTTTTATCAATCTTTAATTAGGTCTTGGTAAATAAAGCTAAAACTGAGATATATCAAGGGTTTGGATGTGAAAAATGTGAATCAAGTGCAAGGAATAAACGTTGAAAATGTTCATTTACCTATCACTTGACCAAATTTAATACTGTTCTTCTCTTCTTCTAATTCTTCCTCCTGACTCCTGACTCCTAGCCCTAACGAAAAAAATTTTCCGCAAACCCTAATTAAGCACTTGATATTTTTCCTAGACTACCTTACTATTAAAAAGTCTAAATCATTTATTTTTGCTCAATAACAAAGTTACATAAAAGCGTTTTTTAGAAAAGGGAATATTAACTCTAATGTTGACACCAGGGGTATGAATGATATAGTGTTTAAATACTCGTTTTAATTCTGCTAATTGAACGTTGGTGAAAGTTGCTGCTGTTTTTACAGGAATACGAGCAAAAAAAGTACGGATAAAAGGATCTATCCGGGGCGATTTTTTTTTAATTAAGCGTTTGATAAACATATTTTTGGCTGATCAACCTAAATTTTAAAATGTCGGACTGTGTTCATTATCCCAACATTTTCCATTACGCCAGTTTCTACCAGTGTGTTCACATTCCGATTGCTTGTAAATCCAAGGAATTGATGTGGGATAAAAGGACTTGGGTAAGATACCAGAGGAGGAAAATACAAAGGAGAAGGTAGTCAGTCCAGAAATAGCCAGGATAATGAAAACCATTAAGAAAAATAGGATATTGCTGGGAGTCCAAAAGGTATTTAAAGACTTTTCAGATCGCGTAATCTGACTGTTTCGACGCTCTGGTCCTGCTAAAATGACGAGGTAAAGTTTGAGTCCAGGAATGGGGACTGAAATTCGCAGGTCTGAAGGATGATGAACCCACCTATGAGTGCTAAAACCTGTTTTTATTGCTTCTAATTGTTCGTTTGTAAAGGTATCTGCTATTTCTGGAGATATCTTAGTGAAAACTTCTTCAAAAATAGTATCATCATGTTTTATCATTTTAGCACTTTTAAGGAAAGATGTAGTAATTACACGACTATATAGAATATAAAAGTAACATGAGTTTGTTTAGTTGTCTTTGATGTTTTTACAGATAACTGTCAAGAAATTGTAAAGGGTGGAAATCAGGATTTAAGGATAAACAGAATTAAGTTTGATGATTCCTGGGTCTGTCCCAATACTTGTCGGTTAAGAGTTTTTGTAGGTTGGGTTAAGCGACAGCGCAACCCAACAAAAGCCCGTAAATGTTGGGTTTCCTAACGTCAACCCAACCTACCTGATTTAATGTTTTTAGCTCAACCGAGAAGTATTGGGGTCTGTCCTGTTCATCCTATCATGTTAAAAATCCTGTTCTGAAATTTGTGTGTTAACTACCTTTGGGGACCTGCGGTAACAATGACTAGATTTTCTGGTTTGATTAAGTCTTCAATTACTTGTTTCATCTGAGTCATGGTGACAGATTGAATGCGTTGGGGAAATTCGCGGATTTCTGCGGAAGATAAGCCTAATATGGCATTATTTAAGATAATGTTGGCGACTTCGCTGGGATTGGCTAAGTCTACGGGGTAACTGTTGGTAATGGAACGTTTGGCTGTGTTTAGTTCTGCTTGAGTTATACCTTGTTGACGCAGTTGTTGTAGTAAAGCTATTGTACTAGCGATCGCTTTTGGGGTATCATCAGGTGCAGTCTGCATGGAAATTAAAAAGGGTCCAGGATTGATTCCAGCAGCAAATCCACTATAAATACCATAGGTCAATCCTAAGCGATCGCGCACTTCTGTTCCCAACCGACTGGATAATGTATCACCCCCCAAAATCTGATTTAGGACTAATGCTGCATAATATCGGGGATCTGTGCGAGAAATGCCATTATATCCCAAATAGGTAACAGATTCAGCTTTACCAGGAATTACAGCCTTGAATTTGGTGGAATTTGCCGGAATTTTTACGGTTGGTATATTTAAAGTTGGTGCTTGTCCCTGGGGTTTCCAATTCCCAAAAGCCCTATTTAATAAGTTTCTCACCTGTTTAGGCTCAAAATCACCGACTACGGTGAGTGTTGTTGTGTCTGGTCGATAGTGTTGCTGATAAAAACTAACCACGTCTTCACGAGTAATACTCTCTAAAGTTTCTAGGGTAGGAAAGCTATAAAAAGGGTGATTTTTGGGGTAAATTGCTTGCTGGAATAACCGTCTTCCCAAGGTTCGGGGGTCATCTAACTCAACTTTGAGATGAGTTAATGCTCGTTGACGACTCAGTTCTAACTGGTCTGTGGGGAAGGAGGCATTTTGAACTACATCTGCTAAAGTTTGAATTAAAATTGGTAAATTGGCTGTTAAACCTTGACCAGTAATACCCACACCTTCACGATTAGCAGTAAAATCTAGAAAACTTCCCCGATCTTCCAAGGTTTGAGCTAAAGTCAAAGCGTCTTGAGTTTTAGTTCCATTCATTAAATTACCAGCAGTCAATGTTGCTAATCCTGCTTTTTGATTTCCATCAAATTGGCTACCGGCGTTAATTTGTCCACTGAGGTTAATGGTGGGAAGGCTAGAATCTTGTAATAGTAGGACTTTTAAGCCGTTGATCAGGGTAAACTGTTGGGGAAGAGATTGCTGAGTGGTGTTGGTTGTTGATTTTGTTTGTGGCAAATATTTCGCCAACTCTGCGGGATCTACTGGTTCGCCAGGACTGAACTTTTCTACTATGCGTCCAGAAAAACCGCTAGTTTCTGCTTCACCATCTACTAAGGTTGGTTCAAAAAAGCCGATGGTTTGTTTTGTTGGGTCAAGGTATTTTTTGGCGACTTGCTGGATATCTTGGGGAGTAAGTTGAGCGATCGCCCTCAAATATGTTTCAATAAAATGATAATCTCCGGCAATTGTTTGGCTATAGGCTAACTGGCTGGCTTGACTACTGATATCCTGATTATTTAAGATGAACCCGGCTTGCATTTGCGTTTTAGCTCGGTCTAACTCTTGAGTCGTGACTGGTTCTTGTTGCAGTTTGGTTAAAGTTTCCTGAATTACCTGAGCAATTTTACTTAAATCTTGACCGGGTGCTGCTGTAGCGTTAATTTCATACCAACCCGGTTCTATCAATTCAGTTGCAGTACCACTAGCTGAACTAGCTAATCCCGATTCTACCAAAGCCTGATACAGCCGAGAACTACGTCCACCAGTGAGAATATTATCCATCACATCAATTGCTGGGACATCAGGATGTTTAATGTCTGGTAAGGGATAGATGGCTTGTAACATGGCTGCACTTCCCGGTTGTTTGAGTACAATTGGCGTTTTTTTACCAATACTCACAGGCGTAACAACAGGGGAAATTTTAGCACCTTTTTGTTGTCTTGGTGGTATTTTGCCAAAGGTTTCTTGAATGACTTTTAGTGTCGGTTCGGTGGTAAAATCTCCTGTAACTACCAAAGTAGCGTTTTCTGGGGTGTAGTAAGTTTGGTAATAGTTTCGCACCTGATCAACAGTAAATTCCTGTACATCTGCTTTTGTGCCACCTACAGGTAAACCATAGGCGTGACTAGGAAAAGCGGCTTTTCGTACTGCCCGATCTAACCGATAGCTAGGTGAGTTTTCATACCCTTGTAATTCAGAAATAACTACACGTTTTTCACTATCTAGCTGCTCTGTTTCAATTAAAGCATTTTTCATGCGATCGCTCTCCAGAGTCAGCAGCGCCTCTAATTTATCTCGCTGTACTGTCCCAAAATAAGCTGTTTCGTCAAAGCTAGTAAAAGCATTGAATTGACTACCCAAAGCACTAAATAACCGCCCAAATTGCACTGGACGCTCAGAAGTACCTTTAAACATTAAATGTTCTAGTTGGTGAGAAATACCACTTTCTCCTTTTCCTTCGTTGCGAGAACCAACTTTATACCAAACCTGCACACTAACCACGGGGGCGGTATGTACTTCTTTAGTTAGGACAGTTAAGCCATTTTCCAACACAGTTTTTTTTACGCCTTGGGTGAAAGAGAGTGCAGAAACAGGTGTAACTGCTGGTGTAGCAGCGTTGAGCAAATCGCTGGAAATTGGCAAAATACCAAGGATAAGGCTAAGAAACAAACCTATTAGCATATAAAAACGTAGCTTCATAAGCGGTTGAGGTGAGACAACAAAGCCCCAAATTTGGGGGTAAAAGGTGATTTGAATTAGAAAATCTCTCTTTTTGGTAATATTGGTAATAACAGATATTTATCAAAAGTTGAGAAGTGAAGGACTAAGCAGGTTTTGCTATTCCTCTAGTGTAGTCATGAAATTCTAGCGTGAAGAGGAAGAAAGAAAGAAAAAAGAACGGCGGATGCTAGATTGGTTAGATAACTCACACCTAGACCAGCTTATTTTCGAGAAATAGAAGAAATAGTAAATTAAAATAATTCCTAATTTGTAATTCGTAAATTTTTGTTATGAAAGAAATAACTGCCAATTATGATGAATCTTGGAAAGAAGCATTAACCGAGTACTTTGAAAGCTTCTTAATATTCTTTTTTCCTGAAGTCCATCAATTAATTGATTGGACTCAAACGCCTAAATCCCTTGATAAAGAATTACAGGAAATTACAGCTTCATCAGAGACAGACAAACGTATTGCTGATCAACTTTATCAAGTTTGGTTACTTGACAAACGAGAAGTTTGGATATTAATTCATGTGGAAATTCAAAGCCAATATGAAGTAGATTTTGGGCAACGGATGTATATTTATAATTACCGTTCCTTTGATCTATATCACAAACCTGTAGTTAGTCTAGCTGTTCTAGGTGATGAAAGGAATAATTGGCGACCTAGCACTTATGGTTATTCCCTTGGGGGGTGTGAAGTTAGTCTTAAGTTTCCCATTGCTAAACTGCTGGACTATGAATCACGTTGGCAGGAATTAGAATCAAGTGACAATCCCTTTGCTATCATAGTAATGGCGCATTTGAAAACTAAAGCAACCACTGGGAATTTATCAGAACGGGAGCAATGGAAATGGACATTAATTCGCGGACTTTATGATAGAGGTTTAACAAAACAACAAATTGTTAAACTCTTTAAAATCATTGACAAAATGATGACTTTACCTGAGCAATTACAGCGAAAGTTATTAAATCAACTTAATAATTTAGAGGAGGAAAGAAAAATGCCTTTTATCAGTCCAACAGAAGAAATGGCAATAGAACGCGGTAAAGAGATTGGAAAAGAAATTGGTGCATTACAAAAGGCTCGTGATAATGTCAAAACTGTTTTACAAACTCGACTAGGTGAGGTTTCGTTAGAGATTATAGTATCTCTATCTCAGATTTCTAATCTATCTATTTTGGATGAAATGTTGAAATTGGCAGTAACAGTTAATTCTTTGGAGGATTTTAAACAGGCTTTGGAATCGGTAATATCGAAATAATTAATAGTGAATGGAATTTCCTAAGAATAAATTACGTTTTTTAACCCACCTTTTGCTTAATGGTAAATTCGGTGGGTTTTGTCTGTATAATTAAGTGATGTTAATACTTGTCTAAACTTCAATGAGGTTAATCCAATATAGCGGTATGCACTTGGGTGAGATACATCATAAGCCCCCTCCTCGCTTGCGGGGAGGGGGTTGGGGGTGGGGTTCTTGTATTTCACTCAGCCGAGAACCGCTATATGGCATCTCATTATTTTACGAATATTCTCGAATCATTAGCTGTTGATACATGGGCTATTTTACGTGACTCATTAGAATTAGATATCTCAATTATTGAGGAAACAATTAGAGATATATTACTTTCTATAAAATAAAATCTAAATGTGGGAGATTTACATGAAAATGCCTCTTTCATTTACCTACAATTTCCCACAGGTTTCTATTCACGCTTCTATTTTAATACTGGGGGACACTTGGATTTTTGGTAATGGTTTTAATGGGGTATTGATGGGAGAATAACGACAATAACAAATAACTACTGATTCAAAAGTACCCACAGGTAAATCTGGTACATATTCTTCTACCTTTGAAACTTCCCAATCACCAATCCTATAATGTGTACTTGCACCTGGAAACTCAGGATCTACATATTCTTCAATTTGACGAAATTCCTTGAGTCTATAACCAGGTTCGGGAATAGGTTTTTTAGAACCATCATAATGTTCAGCTAAGATATCAGTACAAGCTCCAGTATGAGATAGTAACATTTTTTCCCAGTTTTCTAACTGTCCTTTATCTGCTTTGAAAATAATATATTTACTCATTTTCTGATTCCTCATAATAATTAGGAAATTCTGTTTCACCTTCAAACACACAATCCACTTTGAGAATTTTATTATTAGTAGGTTCTACTTTCAATAATTCCCATCCGTATTTATCAGCCATTTCTTGACATTTATCTCTGTCTGTTGCTGCGTGTCTGGAAATTTTTTCTTCGTCTGTCATGGTGATTCTACTTGTTGAGATTTTTTATTTTGTGCGATCGCTCTCTTGACAATAACCTTAGCCAATTGCGGAACACTGAGAAACTCTCTAGTAGCCCAATCCTCTAAGTATTTATATTCATCTTCTTCTATGCGAATTGTCATTTGCGGTTTTTTGGAAGGCATATCTCACCATGATTCACTACTCCTAAATTATCGTTCTTATTAGTCTGATTGACTAATAATGAATTAAAGTAGTTACAGGTGAGTCACTTGTAACTATAATATTCACAGGTAATACATTTGTCAACTATATAAAAATCTGACATTTTAACTAAAATAGTATTATTAATATCTAACATTGTCCAAAATAAATACATTATGACTACCAACATCCTGGATAACATTGACCTGCGGACATTGGGAGAACTCTTACAACAAGCCCGTAAAAAGTGCAACATGACTCAAGCTGATGCAGCCAAGATTATTGACGCTGCACGCACCACCATGATCGCTATTGAAAAAGGAGAACGCCGTCTCAAAGCCAATGAACTAATTAAACTTGCTCGTGCTTACGGACGTTCTGTGAGTGACTTTGTTTGGCAACGTCCAGTTATACAACCTTTTGAAGTGCAGTTTCGAGCAGTTTATCAACGCAGTCAGGAACAACAGGCAGAAATTGAACCATTTATCCAAACTACATAATGTACTCAATGCAATTCAGGTTAAAGGACGTTATAAACCACCCAAAAATCATCCTCTCCGAAACTGGTGGCAAGCTGTTTCAATCAATTAATGAATAAATTTGCAATTATTTCAGGTTTTCCTCTAAACCATAATTTACTAAAACTTACTAGCTAAATTCACCAACTGTTTATAGTTGGCTAAATAAATGGTGCTGTTTGCCTGATCAACGTTAATCCATCCTTTTTCCTGGAGTTTTTCAATAATTTGGGTGGTTTCTTGAACGCTAATTTCGGTAACTTCGGCTAAATCCTTAAAAGGGATCTTAAAGATTTCTTTACCGGCGGCTGATTCCTGACCATAGCTATCACTTAAACTAACTAACGTATGGGCGAGTTTAACTGCTGGTGGTGAAGACCGCATTTCTAGACGCTGGTTAATTAGCCGTAATCGCCTTACCATCAATTGCAGCATCCGATGATGTAACTGCGGGTCTTTAAACAAAATTTGAATAAAACGCTCTCTGGCAATACTCAATAATTTAACTGAAGAAAGGGCGATAACATCAGTTGAACGGGGTGATTCGTCCAAAACTGCCATTTCTCCAAAAAAGTCGCCCCGACCTAAAATTGCTAGAGCAAGAGAATCATCGTCTTTGGTACGTCGGACTTTCACCCAACCTGACACTATAAAGTAAACCGCATTACCCCAAGCGTCTTCCATTAAAACGGCTCGTTCTGATGGATATTCATGTTCAATTGCTATGTTGAGTAACCATTCCAAAGTTTGGGGATTGGCTGTACTCAACAGGGGGAAAATTTCACTAAAAACCTCAATTTGCATGGAATATTGGCTAGGAATAACTTCAGGTGATTAAAATTTAAGGAAAATTGCCGTAGCAAGTCTCTTAACGATTGTGACAGATCAGTATTAATTTTTTAGTCTCTAATTTATAGTAGGGGGTGGGTTGTATGAGATGATTTATACATTATAACTCTAGGGGTGGCAGATTAGCGATCGCTATCTCAATTACAACATAACAGAATCCAGATCTGTCGCTCTTAATTTTTGGGCTGCAAGATAGATTTTAGTCCATTCACCCATAACTTGATGGGTTTTCATTTCTAGCTGTTGGGCGATCGCTTCGATGGAATTTCCAGCTTTTCGCAGCTTTAGGACTTGTTTTCCTACGGGTGATAATTGTTCATTTAGTTGCTCCCATTTGCGTGGTGTTAACCCCAAGTTTTGTTCATCTAAGGAAATTGACAACCAATTATCTACTAACTCTGGTTGATTCTTGAGAGCAAAAATCCTTACAGCATGATAACTAATTTTTTCTCGCAGTCTATATACTTCTTTGATCGGCTGATTGAGATTTTGGGCAATTTCTTCTTGAGATTTGCCTTGCAGATACAATTGTAACCAATCTACTGCTTGTTGTCCTAAATTTTGGCGTAAATATTCTTCAAATTCCTCTTGTACAGACTGACGCAATAGTTGTTGCGTTTCTAAATGTT
This sequence comes from Cronbergia sp. UHCC 0137, assembly GCF_034932285.1. NCBI lineage: Bacteria > Bacillati > Cyanobacteriota > Cyanophyceae > Nostocales > Nostocaceae > Cronbergia > Cronbergia sp. UHCC 0137. The sequence continues at coordinate 1,069 of NZ_JAYGHC010000074.1, read as the reverse complement.
GTGTTTCTTGATATTGAGCGATCGCTTGATTATCCAACAAATTAATTGGGTTTTCATGATCTTCTGTCAGCACTTCGTCAGAAACCAGTTTAATCAAGTCCTTGGCTGGTACTTGGGTGACTCCCCCTCTTTGAATCCGACGCAGATAGTTGACAAAGCGATAAGCCAAAAGGGGTTGATTGCGGACTGGACGCAGACAATACTCTTCTATACTAGCAAACAATAGGGTATCCCGTAATCGTCTATCATCGGTAATTCCGGTAATACAGCTTATTTGTTGCTGCATATAAGAATCATTTTGTAGTAGTTCTTGGATGATTTCTTGTAATACATCAATTACACTACGCTGGCGATCGCGACTCAAAGCCACCCAAGTTTGAATTTTATTTCTTAATGTCACCACACCCCCCAATCGGCTGATCAGGTGTTGATAAGCACGTTCTCGCCCCATCCCTAAATAGCGTTGACGCAAAATCCGCCAGCGATATTCCATCGCTTGTTTAGCGATCGCTAATTCTTTAGAATTTAGTAGCTCAAAACGGTTGATATCTTCTCCCAGCAACCAAAGAACAATACTTTCTCTAGTCGCTTCACTTTGTTCTGGAGATTCAGCAGCCAGCCGATTGCGCCAATATTCTGCTAGGCTGGCCGCATCCTTGGCCATAATCAAATTATGCTCCTCGAAACCCTGTTTTAAAGTTGGCATCACCACACCCACACTCAAGTCAAGGGTCGTTCTCTTGACCGTAACATTTAACGCCCGTAACCTGCTCCAATAATCGGATTTTCCACAGAATCGCGATATTGTTGAACCGCCTCTGTATAGGCAATTGGTAACACTGCTTCCACATTTTCATGGGGACGAGGAATAATTACCCAAGATTCCAAAGTACCGCCGTGAACCTTTTCCACAGCTTCCACACCGGCAGCCATAGCGGTTTTCACTTCAGAAACATCACCGCGAATATTGACTGTAAAACGAGCGCTACCCACTCTGATATACCCCACTAGGGTAACTCTTCCTGCTTTTACCATCGCATCTGCTGCTGCCAGAACTGCGGGAAAACCC